>NZ_VPEG01000023.1:0-65532 GCF_013417275.1 Acinetobacter sp. YH16038
CAAAGCACGTAGTGTTCATGGATTTCTAGGAGGGATTTACGCGTCCTTGTGTGCATATCAACTGATCCATAAAAATAAGCCAACAATTCAAATTATGAAGTCATCGGCTTAAGCAGGATTCGGGTTAGGTAATAATTTTTTTAATAGAAATTAAATAAAAATAGTATATAAAATAATGATAAATAAAAAATTTAAAAAAAGGGTTCTTAAACTATTTTTCCTTAATTATTTTGAGCATAAAAAAGCCCTCAAAAAAGAGGGCTTCATTTGATACTTAAATATAATAACTGGTTTTAGTCATTAACTTGGAAATACCGGTCATGGCAATCTTGACTGGAAGGGGTAAATCTACGCCGCCTGCAGCCAAAGCTGTATCACGGTGATGCAATTCATCTTCATTCATCTGTTCCAGAATGCGACGTGAGCGTTCATCTTGTGCGGGCAGTTGATTAATATGATGCTGTAAATGCATACTCACTTGGCGTTCGGTTTCTGCAACAAAACCCAGACTGTATTTGTCCCCCGCAATGCCGGCAATTGCACCCATCCCAAAGGAAAGGCCGTACCAGACCGGATTAAGTAAACTGGTATGGCTATCCAGTTCTTGTAAGCGGTCTTCACACCAGGCCAGATGATCCTGCTCCTCAATTGCCGCCTGTTCCATTTCCCGACGTACATTTGGCAGCTTCGCAGTTAATGCCTGTCCATGATAAAGCGCTTGGGCACAAACCTCACCACTATGATTCACACGCATTAAACCAGCCACATGACGGGCATCACTTACGGTAAGCTGAGTTTCGACCGGTTTGGCTGGATTTTCCCGTTGTGAGGAAGTCGTTCCGGGAACAAGACTGCGTAATGCCTGGTCAAAAGAATGAATAAGCTTATCGACACCTGTATATTGACGCATGAATTAATCCTCCAAAGGGGCTTTTGCGGTTTTGATCATCGGTTTCAATCTATAGAGCAGCCATAAGGTAAATAGACCACTCAACACTGCAGTAATACAGAAAAGTATTTTAAGATCAAACTCTAAAATGCTTAAAATAATAATCGAGAATATAGCAGAAGATACCATGAAAACGGCATTCAGGATGTTATTTGCTGCAACCACACGTGCACGATGTGAGCGGGGAGAATGCGCTTGCATCATGGCGTACAGCGGCACGATATAAAAACCGCCACTGATGCCCAGTAAAGTTACCGCCAGCATCACATGATAATAGCTCCAGCCTTGCTGGAATACATCTGCCAAGCCGAGTAACGTACCTGTACGTTCCGGAACAAAGGCAAGACTTGCTGCCAGATACAATGCAAAAACCACGAGACCAATAGCGCCAATCGGTACCATTTTAATATTGACCTCAGTACCGCCTAATCTGCGGCATAAATAAGAACCTAAACCGATCCCGACAGAGAAAAAGGTCAGTAGCAAACTGGCGACATTTTCAGAAGCATGTAGGTTTTGTAAGGTAAGCTGTGGAATCTGAGTAAGATAGGTTGCCCCATAAAACCAGTACCAGGAGTTACCCAGCAGAATTAAAAAAACCAGCGGTAAGCTTTTGGCATATTTAATAGTCTGAAAGCTGGTCCGGAAAAAATTCCAGTCAATGTTGATTTCAGGCGCTGGAATGCTCTGCTTCAGAATATAACGACTGGAGAGATAGCCAATCACGGCGATACTTAACACCGTCAGGCTGATCCAGATCAGATTGCCTGTAGAAGCAGCAATAACTGCACCACCCAGAATCATACCGAATAAAATTGCTAAAGAAGTGCCTGACTGGAACAGCGCGTTACCTGACATCAGTTCATCTGGTTTTAATACTTCAGGCAAAATGGCATATTTAATCGGGCCGAAAAAAGTGGATTGAGTGCCCATTAAAAACAGGGCAAACAGAAGAATCCATAAATGACCGAGCAGGAAGCCAATGGTGCCCAGAATCATGATCACAATTTCAAAAATCTTTAAATAGCGAATCAGCTGGGAACGTTCATATTTATCTGCAATCTGGCCTGCCGTCGCAGAGAAAATAAAATAAGGCAAAATGAACAATAGTGCAGCAAGGTTATTTAAGGTGCTAATACTGGCTGATTGTTGCTGAATCCAGCCATAGGTAATCACCAGTAATAATGCCTGTTTAAAAACATTATCATTCAGTGCACCAAAAAACTGGGTCAGGAACATGGGTAAAAAGCGGCGGCTCGCTAACAAATGTTCATTGTTGTTCATATAAGACGTGCTACATTAAGATTTATTAAGAAATGTGAGATATACGTAAACATTGAGAAAAATCATGTAAGATACTTTCGTCCATGTAAAGGCAAAACCCAATAATTTAAGTTCTTTAGCTTATCTTTTTCGGTCAAATAATCAATTAAAGAATGTATTCGTTTAGAGTTTGCTATGCCCGCAAAGAGAAAATTTAAACAAACGATGCTGAATCGTAGTATGGGGTCTCTCGTACCATATCATGGCCGAGCCAGGCTATGTATGAGTATATTTTTCATGATGTTATCACATCAGGGCATGGCACAAACCGAGCAGACCGAAACTCCGGTAGCACTGTCTCAGGCAGAAATGATCGAAGAGTTATCCCAGGAAGCTGTACGACAAGGGGTAGCTACGACCGAAACTGAAGCAACAGAAAAAGTTGAAGAAGCTTTAGAGCCTGAAACTTCGGCTGTAGATAGTATGCAAATGCTGCAAGAACAGCAGATTATGGGAACGTCTCTGGGTGAATTTCAGCCAATTGAATTTGATGATTTAGAAAGCCTGCCGGTGCAAACGATTGACCAGAGCATGGCCAATGAGATTTATCAGGTTGCGGAAGAAGCGAAACGCGAGGCGCAAGCCTATCGCCAGACCGCGCAAACTGAAACCGTAGTCAATGACATGAGTCAGCAGGAACTGGTTGAAATCAATCAGGCACCTGTGAATGTTGATCAGCTTATGCAGTCCATTCAGGCCGATAGTCAGATCATCGTGCAAAGAAATGAGTCGGGTGCGACCTTATCCGAATTGCCTGCACCAACAACGCCTGAAAATGACAAACGTCCGAATATTTTCAAACGACTGTTTTATAAAATCCGTCCACCTCGCCAGATTATGACCGCCAGTTTGCCTCGGATCAGTGCAGATGTGGTTATTGTGAATGGAAATGGCACTGCGCAAAGCAATGGCGGATTGAATCGTAAAGCCCAGTCAGAAGGTTATACGAATCTCAGAAATAATGTAAAAGCTAAACTTTCCAGCTTTACCCAGGAATCCTTTGAAGATTTTTCATCTGCATTACCGCAACTCCGTAATCTGTCCAATCAGGCTGCCCAAGCTGTAGGTTATTACAATGCCCAGTTCAGATTTGAAAAATTATCTGACAGTCGGGTTAGAGTCTATGTGACTCCGAATGAGCCGGTCATTATCAATACCCATAATATTGAGTTTAGTGGCCCAGGTGGTGAACAGCCGCAGTTCCAGGTTATTAGTCTTCTACCGGAACAGGAAGAAGGTGATATCTTTAACCATGGGGATTATGAAAAAACCAAAGACCGGATTAATACCGCAGCCAGCAATAATGGTTATTTTGATGCGTACTGGCGCTTGCATGATGTGCGCATTGCCCAACCCGAAAATACAGCCGATGTGAACCTGCGCTTTGAAACAGGTGAGCGTTATAAACTGGGTAATGTAGAGTTCAGGATGAGTGATCCTGAAAAAGAATTTCCGCTAAATCGTGATGTACTGGAAAGTCTGGTTACTTGGGAAGATGGTGCTGATTACACCTTCTGGCGTGTGAATAGTCTGGCCAACAACCTGACGAACTCACGTTATTTTAACTATACGCTGGTGGATGCGATTCGTCCTGATCCTATTGATCGAGAGCTGGAACTGGCACCGGATATTCAGAGTCTGATAGAAGAACAGAAGTTTTCAGAAGATGAAATAGGTGTAGCCAAGAAAGCTGCACCGGCATCCGATCAGGAAGTTACACAGGATGTGGTGGATGAAGATCAGTTTGCTGGTAGTCGTGATGCAGAGAATCCAAATTTAAGAACTTTGCGGGTTCAGCAACAGACTAAAGAAGACGAAGAAGAACGTTTAAAGGCTCAGGCTCGTGAAGAGAAAAAAATTCCGGTGATCGTGACACTGAATGCAGACCGTCTTAACAGTGCCGAAGTTGGTCTGGGTTATGGTACGGATACCGGAACACGCTTACGTGGACAATATCGCCGCGCGATCGTAAACAAGCATGGTCACTCATTTGATGCCAACCTTGAATTGTCACAAATCCGTCAGTCAATTGATGGTCGTTATAATATTCCATACAACCATCCACTTAATGACTATATCAGTATCGTAGGTGGTTATGAGCGTGAAGAACGTGATGGTGTGGCCCAAGGTGATGGCCTGTTAATTGAATCCGCGGTACTTGGTGCTGACCGGATTATTAAAAATCCGCGTGCTAATTGGCAACAAACCTACGGTCTACGTTACCGTCTGGATCGTCTGACGCAGGATGGTTCGGTTGATTTTAGCCAGATTCCGGAAGCATTCAGATTCAATACTGAAGATGAACAGCAGTCTTTACTGGTGGGGTATGAAGTTTCCCGTACTGATAGTGATCGCCGCGTGAACCCGACCAAGGGCTTTAAGCAAACCTATAAAGTCGAATTGGGCAGTGAAGCTCTATTGTCTGATGCCGATATGGCGATTGTGAATGCAGGCTGGCGTTTTATCTATTCACTGGGTGAAAATGCCGATCACCAGTTTGTTGGAC
The DNA here is from genome assembly GCF_013417275.1 of Acinetobacter sp. YH16038. Lineage (NCBI taxonomy): Bacteria > Pseudomonadati > Pseudomonadota > Gammaproteobacteria > Moraxellales > Moraxellaceae > Acinetobacter > Acinetobacter sp. YH16038. The sequence continues at coordinate 4,779 of NZ_VPEG01000023.1, forward strand.
GTGCGGATCTGGGTTATATCTTTACTGAAGATTTTGCCAAAGTACCTTATAACCTGCGCTATTTTAGTGGCGGTGATCAAAGTATCCGTGGTTTCGACTATAAGAGTCTTTCTCCGGAAATTGAAGGCTTTAAAGTGGGCGGACAGGCTTTGGGTGTGGCTTCACTGGAGTATAATTATCAGTTCAGGGAGGGCTGGCGCGCTGCAGTATTTGCGGATGCCGGAAATGCCTATAATGAGGATTTTAGTAATCCGACAGAATATGGTGCGGGGCTGGGGATTCGTTGGGCTTCACCGATTGGCCCAATTCGTTTAGATGTGGCGACCGGACTGTCGGATGACAATTATCCGATTCGTTTGCATTTCTTTATTGGCTCGCAGTTATAAAACATTTATTAATTAAAAAATAGTTATTTGGGTAGATCATGGTCGAAAACCAACCACAGCCAGAACAAGAGCAACAACCTGAAGTTGTGCCGAAAAAGCGCCGTATCTTTAGAAGTATTCTATTGTCGGTCCTTTTTTCTCTTATTTTTCTGCTGTCTGTACTGGCGATCCTGTTTTCTACCGATAAAGGCAGTAAATTCCTGCTTGATCAGGTGATGCAGCGCCAGGAAATCATCCATTACGAATATGAAGGCGGAAATCTGTGGCGCGGGATTATCCTGAAAAATGTTCTGGTTACCCTGAAACCGGTCGATGTCAAAATTGATCGTGCTGATGTCAAGCTGGGTTGGCGAGCAATTATCAAAAAAGAAATTCATCTGACTGAAGCAGATGTACTGAATTTACAGATTATTAATAAAAATCCGCCAAGTGATGAGCCATTCAAGTTCAATGCTATTCGTTTACCGTTTGTATTGCGGGTTGATCATTTACTTCTCGATCACTTGGTGATTAAGACTCAGACCAATGCAGTTGATTTTTATAATATTGAACTGAATGAAGCATTATGGTCAGGTACCGAGCTGAATTTCGAAGATTCCCGCATGGACATGGGCTATCTGTCGGTACGTGAAGCTACTGGGAAAATGCAGTTTGAAGGTAAATATCCACTAGATGCACGCGGTATTCTAAATCTGCCTTCACTCAGAGAAAGCTTGAATATTCATGATATTCAAGTACGTGCTAGAGGCACACTGGATACCATTCAGGCCGGGGTCGCGACCAACACGCCAGATTTGCTGACAGGCTGGGCAGTTCTGCACCCGATGCGTCCTAATGTACCCATGCGTGGTGAACTCCAGTTCAAGCAATATCACTGGCCAATCCTGACAGAGCAAAAACTGTTTACGAAAGATGGTGTGGCTGAGTTTAATGGGAATACCAAGCGCCTGGATCTGAATGTTCGCACTGATATTGAAGGTGAAAATATCCCGGATGGGCAATATACCGCAGTGATGTACACCGATCTGGTCAATCAGCTCAATATTACTGATCTAAATGGTCAGCTGATGAAAGGTTCAGTAAGTCTGGCAGGTACTGTAGGCTGGGCTGATCGGGTGGATTGGGATCTGACAGGTCGCATGAATGGGATAGATCCGAAACATCGGCGAATTCCACAGGTGGTGCAAGACTTTCTGCCACCAAGTCTGGACGGTAATATTGCCTCTACTGGTAACCTGGAAAATGGCCTGCATTTGACAGGACTGGTGGATTTTGACCGCTATGAAACCTGGAATATCAAGCTGGATCAGAAGCCAGTTAAAGACAATAAAGCTCAACCGATGTTACTGGATGTGGCCTGGAAAAATATTGATCGTGCTGTGCCTTATATCGGCTGGTTAAAAAGTGAATCAGGCGATGTTGATCTGGTACTGGTCGAAGGCCAGCAGAATATCCATGTCGCTACTCAGGTTGCTCAGCATGAAGAAGGGCTGTTGCCGACAGGAATGTATCAGGCACAACTAAACCTGAAAAATAATATTCTGAATGTTCCAAGTTTTAAATATAGTGGAAATGGACAGGCCGGCAGTCTAACAGGTAATGCACGGGTTGAACTGCCAGAAGAAAAACGTCAGCTCAAATGGTCCGCAGTATTAAATGCCCAGAACCTGAATACTCAAACTCTGGCTGCAGCTTCACCAATTGACCGCTTGAATGGTCGGATAAAAGCCCGTGGTTATGCACGCCCGAATCAGCAAATTATTAATCTTAGCGGTGTAGATCTCACCGGACGACTGGCTGCGCAAAATGAAACCGTTCATCTGACAGGTAATAGTAATATTGCCTTGTTGTTCCATGATGAAAAAGCAGGTGGCGGATTCAAAAGTTATGCGGTCAATTATGATGGTGCATTAAGTGCCAGTCAGATCAAGGCCAGTCAAGGATTGTTAAAACTACGCTTGTCGGGTACGCCTGATATGCTGAATATCAAGGAACTGCGTCATGATGGGGTCGCTGGAAAAATTAATGCCAATGGTCAGGTGAATCTGGCAAATGGTATTGGCTGGAATGTAAATGCCTCTCTGGTGCGTTTTAAACCTCAGTATTTCAATGCCAAGCTTAAAGGTGAATTGTCTGGCAATCTGCAAACCCAAGGTGTCTGGTCAGATGCAGTGAAGCGTGTCCAGATTCAACGCTTAAATCTGGCCGGTATGTTGAATAATAAACCGGTACGCGGTAAGGGTAATCTGGCTGTATTGATTGACTCCAAGCAGCGTGGTTTTGTACCGCAGCAGTTTGAAGCCAATAACCTGTTCCTATCTTATGCCAGCAACCAGCTACAGGCCACAGGTAATGCGCAGAATTTGCAACTTAAAGTGAATGCGCCGGCATTATATGAGCTTTATCCGGGATTAAGAGGCCGGGTACAAGGCTACATCAATATGCAGGCACAACCGCGTTTGCAAGCAACTGCGAATCTGGCAGTGGATAATTTTGCCTTCAAGAACCTATTTAGCGTAGACAAGATTCGGGTACGCGGTCAGTTGCCGACTTCACAAACCACACCGACCTTATTGACTGCGACCATGGATCAGTTGCGTAGTGGCAATAGACAGATTGTACGTGGTGAAGTTTCACTGGCTGGAACGCGCGCTGCGCATGTACTGCAAGTTCAAGCTGAAAACAAGCTGTCTAAATTCTTTGTTCAGCTCGCAGGTGGTTTTAATGCACAAAATAACTGGTTAGGCCAGATCCAGCGCGGTGATTTCGATTCACTGCGTACTCATCTGGTGCAGCGTCAAAATGCAGCTGTAATTTATAACACTGCACAGTCGGATCTGTTTGTCGGTGCTCATTGCTGGATGAGCCAGCAAAGCCAGCTCTGCTTTGATCAGCCAATTCGAGTGAATAAAACTCGAGGCAGTGCTTCTTTTATTACCCGTAATCTGGATCTGGCTGACTTTAGTGCCTTCCTGCCAGAAGGCATAGCATTAACCGGTAAAGTGAATGGTTATGCCAAGGCAGCTTGGGCACAAGGTGCTAAACCGAAAATTGATGCACGTCTGGTAACCCGCAATGGGGTGATCGGCTTATCTTCTGATGATCCGGAATATTTAGGCTCGACCTTAAAATATGATGAAGTGGGGCTGGTCGCAAAAAGCGTGGCTGCCGGTCTACAGATTCGTCTGGATGTGAAAACACCAGATATTGGTACAGGCTATGCCAATGTGATTATTGATCCATATCGTGACAATAAACCAATGCGTGGCGAGATTGCCTTTAACCAGGTTCAGCTGAAGATCTTTAAACCATTCATTCAGGATGTGCGTAATCTGGATGGTACCTTGTCTTATGCAGGTAAAATTAGCGGAACCTTAACCGATCCATTACTTGAAGGTGAAATTCGGGTTAAGGACGGGGCGATCAGCATGATTTCATTGCCAGTCAATCTGACCAATGTGCAGCTCTATTCATCAGTCCGCCAAAATACCGCGACGATTAATGGTGCATTTAACAGTGGCCGTGGCGCTGGTAAATTAACCGGCTCTGTAGACTGGAAAGGTGATCCACGCGTACAGCTCAAACTTCAGGGCGAAAATCTGTTGATTCGTCAGGCACCGCTGATTACTGCAGTGGTTACGCCTGACCTGACCTTGGATATGTATCCGTTCAATAAAAAATTAAGCTTGAGTGGCAAGGTCGATGTTCCTCGTGCACTGATTTCCATGCCTGAAGCCTCTGAACCTGTCGTGGGCTTGTCTTCTGATGTTCGTGTTGTACGTGAAGGAGATGACCAGCTCGCCATTCTGAAAGCGGCACGTCCATGGGATATTCGCGCAGATGTTGCAGTGTCGTTAGGAAATCAGGTGATCTTCCAGGGCTTTGACAGCCGTATACCACTCTTAGGTCGTGTCAATCTGACGCAACGTGGTCTGGAATCTGCGATGCGTGCCAATGGGGCGATCGGGGTATCACAACGGGTGAAAATTGAAGCCTATGGACAAAGTCTGGATCTGAACCGTGCGATTGCACGTTTCAATGGCCCGTTATCGAATCCAACCCTGGATATTGATGCCAATAAATCGATACAGGGCAGCACAGTCGGTGTGCGTGTTACAGGTACAGCCTCAAGTCCTGCCATTCAGGTGTATAACGATGCTGGTCTGTCTGAACAGGAAGCGTTGAATGCCCTGATTACTGGTCGTATCAATGAAGGAGCTTCAGGTTTAAGTCAGGCGGAAGGTTTCAGATCTGATGTAAACAACACCATTGCAGCCGCCGGGATCAGTCTGGGCTTGGGCGGTACGCGTGCTTTGACCAACCAGATTGGCCGTAGCTTTGGCTTGAGTGGTCTGGCACTGGATGCACAGGGAACAGGGGATGATACTCAGGTGTCTGTAACCGGTTATATTACGCCAGACTTGTATATCCGTTATGGGGTGGGCGTATTTACTCCAGTGAACAAGCTGACTTTACGTTATCAAATGAATCAGCGTTTATATCTGGAAGCCAGTCAGTCTTTAGAGCGTGCAATTGACTTGTTCTATAACTGGAGATTCTAATCTAATAAAAAGCCCTCTAAATGAGGGCTTTTTTATAGGCAAGAGATTTAAAAATAGCCTAAGCATTTAAATCATCAGGCTATACTGATTTAAGGTATTTAATAAAATTAATCCTTAAAGGTCTCGTTCAGTGCATTCTGAACGGCTTCCACTCGGGATTTACAGGCTTTATACGCCTGCATAGACTCTTCAACGATTTTCATCAAATTATCAATATCTGGTTCTTGCTGAGATTCAAGTAATTCAGCATTCTTTTTCAAGATGTCATAGCCTTCCTGAAAGCTCAAAGTATCATGACTCATGGGGAGTTACCTGCGTAAGTTGTGCTGAAAATAGACCATCGTGTAATTCAACCTGAACGGGTTGTTGCACATCAATTTGATGAATTGAACGAACCACGTGTTCTTGCTGGCGCACAATGGCATAGCCTTTGGACAAAACATGTTTGGGATTTTGCAGTAGTGTTTCCCGCATCAGGGCATCTAGCTGCTGGTTAATCAGTTGGGTCTGTTGCTGGGCAAGGTTAGAAGTATTGGACTTGAGCTGCTCTAAACGTTGCAAGGCATTCACAATCTGGTGATTGGCCAGATTTTGGATTAATTTTAGATATTGCTCATTCTGGTTTTGATAAGCCTGAATTTGCTGTTGAGAAAGTCGCTGGATGCTTTGCAGGTTATTTATAACTTCTTGCGTCAGCTCGACGACATGATTGCGAATTCCAGCAATCACCTTGCTCGGTGTGTCGAAAGAACGATGAGCGATTTCATCCAGAATCGTCCTGTCTTTTTCATGACCAATACCAACCCAGACGGGAACTGAACGTTTGCAGAGCAGGGCAGCCAATGCATAGTCATTTAAATAAGCCAGATCATTGACTGCACCACCGCCACGAATGATTACGATCAGGTCAGGCGCGTTATGATAAGTTTGTGCCCACTGCTTTAAAGCTTGTGCCAAGCTTTGCATGATGCTTTGCGCTGCCGTATTTCCCTGAAAGGTCGCACTGTGATAGATAAATTCGCATACCTGAGCTTTTTGTAAAGCATCAGCATCTTTCTTGAAATCGCCCAGACCTGCAGCCTTTTCCGGAGCAATCACCAGAATCCGGTTGAGGTCAAAAGGTGTAGGCAGATTTTTATTGCGATCAATCAGACCTTCGGTTGTCAGTCTCTCTACAATCTGCTGATAACGTCGGGCTATATCACCCAAGGTATATCCAGAATCAATCTCTGTAATATTTAGGGAAAACCCATATTGCGGATCAAAGCTGGCTTTGACTTTGATTAAAACCTTAAGGTCCCGGCTTAGCTCAATACCACTTTCACGTTCAAATTGCGTCACAATTTTCTGCGCAGCAAATTTCCAGATGGTGGCCCGGCAACTGGCAATGACCTGATCATTGTCAGGATCTTTTTCTGCCAGTTCCAGATAGTAATGGCCAGCTTTGATATTTAAATTTCGAATCTCAGCTTTGACCCACACCGGTGTATCGAAAGTGATTTTAACCACTTCCTGAACCGTAAAAAGGTATTCTTTTAAAGAAAGCTGGAGATCGTCTTGCATGCCGAGATAAAGTTTAAAATTCAATCAAATATTAAATCAATATGGTCGCTAATACAAACATCAAGCTTCGTGCATAAAAAGGCTAGGACAAAGAAACTGGGAAATAATTAATTTAATGATCTAAAAACAAAATATTAGAGTAATGCTTGGGATCATGAAAGGTAATAAACACTTTGTATAAGAATGTAATGACATTGTCATCTTAAAGCCATTCCAATAGTTAACTAAAACTAAATTTTGGCTATTTGAAAAAAGAAACTACTTTTGAAGGTTGATTATTGGTTAAGGTAAATCATAGGAAATAGTGTGAACTCTAAATGTAATTAAATCTTATAATATTAAGAAATAATCCAGCCGCTTTTTACAGAATTACAAACACTCAAGCCTTTTCAGATCTGACGCTATAAATGGAATATGCTACATTAAAGGCGAATTCCTTTAGAAGAATACCGCTCATGACAAAAATAATTTTATCTGGTTTGTCCGGATTATTTGCATCCATCCTCCTTGCTGGTTGTAGTACAACCCAGTCGACTGACTCAAACTCAGCGTCATTAGGAACAGCTAATCCAGCAAGTGCCTATTGTATCAATCAGGGTGGAAAGCTGGAGATCCGTAATGAAAGTAATGGGCAAGTGGGCTATTGTCATTTAAAAAATGGGCAAGTGGTCGAAGAATGGGAATATTTCCGAGCAAACCAGCCTAAATGTATCGCTGATCAGGCAGCTGCGCTGGTTGGCCAATCCAATTTAACTGAAGCAAAAATCAAAGAGAAAACCAAAGCTCAAATGGTACGCATGGTTGCACCTGGCCAGCCTGTCACTATGGATTATCGTGAAGAGCGCGTGACGGTCACTGTAGATCCAGCCACTAAGAAAGTAGTTCAGGCCAGCTGTGGTTAAGATATGAAATGCTACTTTCGAGCAGGCAGTATCAATAAGAATAGGTAGAAATTTCATTTTAAATGACAAATCTGTGCTGATCTCTTATAGTGCCTCTCGGAAGGAGAAATTCATGAAAAAGTTATTTGCTTTATCGCTGATGGTTGCTCTGGTCGGCTGTGCAGAGAAAAAACCTTTAACCCCTGAAGAGCAGTGGCATGGCTATTGTCGTAGTGTGGGGAATGCTGCACGAACCATTATGCTGGATCGTCAGAATGCGATCGAGAAAGAAAAGGCTGTTGAGCATGCCAACAAGATCGATGATGACATCACTCGCGGTTTTATCCTGAATATTATCGATGAAGTCTATGCACTTCCGGAACAGGAAATTAAGACCGATGTAGATGCAGCCCGTGAGAAAGTCCGCGCTGAATTTACTGAAAAATGTATCGCCACACCGCATGATAAAATGCCAGATTACAAACCGTTCTAAGGAACGGTTTTTTTATATTTGAATAAAGCAAACTAAGGAATCTTCATTCAAATTAAATAGTGGTTTATAGATATAAGAATATTCTTCTAATAATAAAAATAGCCTAAGCAACATTAAATATAATTTGTGACAATTGCTAAATCTAAAATATAGAAATGCTTATCTTTATATTGAATAATGAATTTAACTCCAAAGCCTTTAGGAGAAGAATAATATGGACGTCGTGAAGTATTTATATCACTCAGATCTGCTGTTAGAAGATGAAAAAGGATTGGCGATTATTGGTGGCGGACGCTATGTCCTGAGTGTAGGAGATAAGGTCGTGATTAAGCAGATCTTGGAGCAGGACAAAAAACGCTGTCTGGTCGAGATTTCCTTTGCCAGCAACAACCATAGTCAGACTTATGAAGATCAATGCGAATTAAAATTTGAGGGTTGTCGGGACGCTTTTCAGCAATATTTGAACTCAACGACAGTCCACTAAGGTGTAGTATCTTTTTCTAATTAAATCAGGCAACATCGATGTTGCCTTTTTTATGCGTCAAATTTGGTTAAAAGTTGCCATATCTGTATTTAAATTATGCAAGGCGATGATGATTTGTTTATTGAATGATCTTTATAAGCATCATTTAGTTATAAAATAATGAGCATCACAAAGAAACACTGTACTTGCATTAACTTTTAACTGGAATTTTAGTAAAATTTTAGAGTCCATATTATTTGTGAAGCTTTTATAAAGCAGGAATTCACAGGTAATTTTTTAAAAAAGAGGAATAACACCGTGCTAGAAGCTTACCGCCAACACGTTGAAGAACGTGCCGCACTCGGAGTCCCACCGAAGCCACTTGATGATGCTCAAACTGCTGCATTAGTTGAATTATTAAAAAATCCCCCAGCTGGTGAAGAAGCATACTTAGTTGACTTGCTTGAAAACCGTGTTCCAGCGGGTGTTGACCAAGCTGCATACGTAAAAGCTGCGTTCTTAGCTGCATTGGCAAAAGGCGAAGCGACTTCTCCACTAGTTTCTAAAGAACGTGCGGTTTACTTACTGGGCACTATGCTTGGTGGTTATAACGTTGCTCCTTTAGTTGAACTTCTAGAAGACGCAGAGCTTGGTGGTCTTGCTGCTGAAGCTTTGAAAAAAACGCTTCTTGTATTTGATGCGTTCCATGACGTAGCTGATAAAGCACGTGCAGGTAATGCAAATGCAAAAGCTGTTCTTCAATCATGGGCTGACGCTGAATGGTTCACAAACCGTGCAGACGTTCCAGAAGAAATCAAACTGACAGTTTTCAAAGTAACTGGCGAAACTAACACTGATGACTTGTCTCCAGCACAAGACGCTTGGAGCCGTCCAGATATTCCATTGCACGCAAATGCAATGCTGAAAAACGAACGTGATGGCATCAACCCAGAAGTTCCTGGTGAAGTTGGTCCATTAAACCAAATTAAAGACCTCATCGCGAAAGGCAACAAAGTTGCTTACGTAGGTGACGTTGTTGGTACAGGTTCTTCTCGTAAATCTGCAACTAACTCTGTACTTTGGTTCTTCGGTGACGAAATCGCTCACATTCCTAACAAGAAAGAAGGCGGTTATTGCTTAGGTTCTAAAATTGCTCCGATTTTCTTCAACACTATGGAAGACGCTGGTGCGTTACCAGTTGAAATCGATGTAGCAAACATGAACATGGGTGATGAAATCACTCTTAAAATCGACAAAGCTGCTGCTAAAGTAACTGCGTTCAAAGACGGTGCTCAAATCGCTGAAGCTGACCTTAAAACTCCAGTACTTCTAGACGAAGTTCGTGCGGGTGGTCGTATTAACCTGATCATCGGTCGTGGTTTGACAACTAAAGCACGTGAAGAGCTTGGTCTTGAGCCTTCAACTCTGTTCCGTACTCCAGTACAACCTGCTGACACTGGCAAAGGCTTCACCCTTGCTCAGAAGATGGTTGGTCGCGCTTGTGGTCTTCCTGAAGGTCAAGGTATCCGTCCAGGTACTTACTGTGAACCACGTATGACTACAGTTGGTTCTCAAGATACAACTGGTCCAATGACTCGTGATGAACTTAAAGACCTTGCTTGCCTAGGCTTCTCTGCTGACCTAGTAATGCAATCTTTCTGTCACACAGCTGCGTATCCAAAACCAGTTGACGTTCAAATGCAACACACGCTTCCTGATTTCATCATGAACCGTGGTGGTGTTTCTCTACGTCCAGGTGACGGTATTATCCACTCTTGGTTAAACCGTATGCTTCTTCCAGATACTGTTGGTACTGGCGGTGACTCACATACTCGTTTCCCAATCGGTATTTCATTCCCGGCAGGTTCTGGTCTTGTAGCATTCGCTGCAGCAACTGGTGTTATGCCACTTGATATGCCAGAGTCTGTTCTTGTGAAGTTCAAAGGTAAAATGCAGCCTGGTATCACTCTACGTGACCTAGTACATGCAATTCCTTACGTAGCGATCCAAGAAGGTGACCTGACTGTAGAGAAGAAAGGTAAGAAAAACATCTTCTCTGGCCGTATCCTTGAGATCGACCTGACAGAAATGGAAACTGATCTGACTGTTGAGCAAGCATTCGAACTTTCTGATGCTTCTGCTGAACGTTCTGCTGCTGGTTGTGCGATCACGCTTTCTGAAGAGAAAGTTGCTGAATACCTACGTTCTAACATCACTATGCTTAAGTGGATGATTTCACAAGGCTATGGCGATGCTCGTACTATGGCGCGCCGTGTTGAGAACATGGAAAAATGGTTGGCTAACCCATCACTTCTTAAAGCTGATGCTGACGCTGAATACACTAAAGTGTATGAAATCGACCTAGCTACAATTACTGAACCAGTTCTTTGCTGCCCGAACGACCCAGATGATGCGAAACTTCTTTCTGACGTTCAAGGCGTGAAAATTGACGAAGTATTCGTTGGTTCATGTATGACTAACATCGGTCACTTCCGTGCTGCTGGTAAATTACTTGATAAAGTACCTGGTGGTTCATTGTCTACTCGTTTATGGTTGGCTCCACCAACTCGTATGGACGAGCACCAATTGATGGAAGAAGGTTTCTATAACATTTATGGTAAAGCTGGTGCTCGTACTGAAATGCCAGGTTGTTCATTATGTATGGGTAACCAAGCACGTGTAGCTCCGAACACTACTTGTGTATCGACCTCTACTCGTAACTTCCCGAACCGTCTAGGTCAAGGTGCTAACGTTTACCTAGCATCTGCTGAGCTTGCTTCTGTTGCTGCTGTATTGGGTAAATTACCTTCTCCAGAAGAATACCAACAGTACGCTGCTCAAATCGACAGCATGTCTGCTGACATCTATCAATACTTGAACTTCGACAAGATGGGTGAGTATACAGAGGCTGCTAAAGACATCGATACTAAGAAAATTGCTGCTGCTCAATTAGCTTAATGAGCGAGGAGAAAAGCCGAAAGGCTTTTCTCGAGCGCAAGAGTAAATGTTTGATTTACATTGAAAATTAAGTAATAAGCGGTATAAGATAAGGGCTGAGTAATCAGCCCTTATTTTTTTTGAGATTCTAAAAAATGTCACAACAATATTTTTATCATTCATTTTCTAGATTTTTAAAAAATGAAAGTGAAGCGGATAACTATAAAAGAAGTTTTCAAACATTAGAAAGTATTTTAAAAAATGGGCTCTTATTTGTTCCAGAAGAAATAATACTTCCTTTTGAAATTGAAAGTCCTTTAAAACCAATTGTTCAACATAGGGTCTGTTTTACATTGATAGAAAGGTCTGAGCTTTATAGACATACAGATCTCTTTGGGAAATTTAGTATTGAGTTTAATACAGGTATCCTAAGACAGATTGGTATAACACCTGCTATGTACTTACCAATATTTAATTATGATAATGATAGACATCTTGAGAATGTATCTTCTAAGTTTGTTTATAGATTATTAAAGTTTCATCAAAATGCTAGAGAAGAAGCTGAACAGATAGAAGCGGAATTAAAACAAGCTTTACTAACCCAAAATCATATAGAAATTAATAGACTAGATAATAAAAAAGCAGATCTTCTAGAAAAAAGAGCATGGTTTGAAGGGTTGGCGAATATGATTTATCCTTTAGATAATAAGAAATATACTCAGGAAAATGGATATTATCAGCAAAGGGAATGGAAGCTACCCGCAAATCTTACTACGAATGGCATTGATACTACAGAAATAGCTACCCTTAATCAGCAAAAGGAACTTTTAGCTATTAATCAAAAGTTTTTTTCAAAAGATATTAATTATTTAGGTGGAAAGCTACCAAGGCATATGATTTGTTTTTTCTTAAAATATTTTAAAAATAAACATATTTTAGAGCATGCGAATAAAATCATTGTACCTCAAAAACATATATTTCAAGTTCAGCAACTACTAAAGACATATAATGTTCCTTTAAAGGTTGAAGTGCTTTAAATATGCGACGTTGGTAAGATCGTGGTCAAATCTATATATGTTTAAATGGCTTAGAGAGAGATAAACAATGCCCAAACAATCCCGATTCCTCTGTATTGGTGGTTTCCTTAACGGAACTCAAGTCAAAGACCAAGGCGACAGTTTTGTCTGTGTCGAAAATGGAAAACACGTGACTTACCATAAAAAGGAAATCTTTCACCAAGACGCTTGGGATCACGACTATTATGTCTGTGAAACTACGACTGACCAGCAAGCCAAAAATTGGGTTTATGATATTCCATCGCATTAATTACCCTGATTCAGTCTATTAATTAAACAATTACTAGAAACAGTAACTTGCATAACATTTCTAAAATTGATTTTTCATACTATTTTCCTAAAACTGTATGAAAATAAAGCCAATAGGGAATGTTATGAATTATGAAATTGATGCCTTTGGCACCTTGGTGATTGCAGTATTTTTTCTTTTTATTGGGCGGTATCTTGTTAGTAAAATTGGCTTCTTTAGAAACTATAATTTACCTGAACCTGTAATCGGTGGTCTCATCGCAGCGATTACAGCTTTTATTCTCTATAAATTTTTTAATATCAGTGCCACATTTGACTCAGAAATCCAAACTATCCTGATGCTGATGTTCTTTACATCAGTTGGTTTAAGTGCAGACTTTTTGAAACTTAAGGAAGGTGGAAAATCACTGCTGATCTTTCTGGTCTGCGTCATTCTATTTGTAGTTGTACAAAATGCGGTAGGTATGAGCTTAGCTACAGCACTTGGACTTGATCCATTGATTGGCTTGATTGTTGGTTCTGTTACCTTAACAGGTGGACATGGTACTGCCGGTGCTTGGGGTGAGGTGCTTGAAACTCAATATGGAATACAGGGGGCAATTGTCCTCGGAATGGCAAGTGCTACTTTTGGTTTGATTATTGGTGGACTTGTGGGTGGTCCGGTTGCCAAATTCTTGATTAAACGCAATCAGTTGGCAGAGACAGTAGCGCAAGAGACTAATGAACAACAACTCGATACTAGTATCAACACCGCACCCTTCGAATATCCAAAGAAAACTCGGTTGATTACAGCCAGTAATGCAGTGTCGACTTTGGGGATGTTTGCACTATGTATTTTTGTTGCGAATGAAATGACAGAGATTAGTCAAGGACGATGGTTCGAACTGCCGACCTTTGTCTGGGCCTTAGGGACAGGGGTGATTGTACGTAACTTCCTGGAGCATGTACTGAAAGTCGATATTTTCGACCGTGCTATTGATGTATTCGGAAATGCGTCATTGTCTCTGTATTTATCTATGGCTTTACTGTCACTGCAACTTTGGTTGTTGGCCGATTTGGCAGGCCCGCTCATTACCATTTTGTTTGCGCAGACAGCGGTACTGATTTTATTTACCGCAATTGTGACCTTTAGAATTATGGGAAAAAATTACGATGCAGCGGTATTAGTCGCAGGACATTGTGGTTTTGGTATGGGAGCAACACCGACTGCAATTGCTAATATTCAAGCGGTCACCAATAGTTATGGTCCATCGCATAAAGCCTTTTTGATCGTACCGCTGTGTGGTGCATTTTTTATTGATATTGTGAATGCTGTGGTCATTCAGAGTATCATTGCATTTTTCGGTTAAATGTTAATACGACTTTAAAATCATATAGACATGAAAAAGCCCCATGGTTAGGGGCTAGTCGTATGCACATCTAAGGCACATACTGTAAGAGGCTCATCTCATACTAAGTGTATTAGAACACAGAACTGCATGGACGGATATAAATATCGTATTTTCCTCACCAGATTTTTAACAGCTGATTTATTTATATTCGGTTTGATCTTTATTTTAAAATCAGTTTAGTAGGGGAGTTACCAAACCAAAAGATTGTCTTAATTTAAGACGAATGGTATTTCTATTAATTTAATGACGCTTATCAATGTGATAGAGTTGGCAAGTTTTTTCTAAAACAACTTAAAAATTATAAAATTAAATAAAAATTAGGTTAGTTATAATGTTCATAAAACAAAAACATCCAATATTATTGGGAGTAGCACTCTCATGTTTATTATCCGCATGTGGTGGCAGTGGAAGTTCTGATAGTTCTAATTCTTCAACCAATGAATCCAATAATAATCTCACCCAAACAACTTATGCAGAAATTTCAGGTGTTGCATTCGCTAATAAAGCGTTGGCTTCAGCAGAAGTAAATGCAATCTGCAAAGATGGCAGTGGATTTAAATCTAAGGTAAGTACAAATCAAGATGGAGCGTGGTCTGGTGAGGTCAACGCATCACAGTTTCCATGTCGTATCGAGGTGCAAGCTGACCGAAAATATTATGGCTATGCGCAAAAAGCCGGGAATGTGAATGTAAACCCATTAACAGATTTATCTATAGCTTATGGGAGCTCACAACTACCTGAAATATGGTACAAATCAGGGGTGATATCTACCGATAAATTAAATTCAGGTCAATTTGAATTATTAACTGAATTAATTAAAAAAGGTTATGGCATTGAAAACAATGTCGATATTTTTAATGGTAAGGTTGAAATAGCTGATCCAATTCATCAAGTTATACAAAATTTATTGGAAGCAATTCGAACTGGAAATACAATTAAAGATTATGATGCTTTATTGATATTGGTTAAGGATGGGAATTTATCTTTTATACCAGATAAACCTAATAGTGCTTTAGTTGATCCATTGAATATACAAGTAAATACAGGCGCTTGTGTTCCTTATGATCCAAAGGAATTCGGTCGATATGAATATTGTAATTCTAGCGTACTTCCAGATTTCGAAGAAGATCAATTGATTTCGGTATTTGGTCAAAAATGTGTATTAACGAAAGTCGGTGAAATATTAAGTATTACTGACGGTAAATTGACAATTTCCGCTCGTATTAATCAAGACAAAGATGACGCAATTTTGGTGCAATATAGTGAGGGTGCTTTATTTGCTGCAGTGAATCCAAATCCTCTAGATGCAGATGATGTGACGCATAACGTCGCCATTTCATTGCTTCCATCAGGTCAAATAAATGGTGTAACTGCAGGTAATGATCAAGGGGATGCTTTATACTGCGCATCAACACGCCCACATTAATAAATTGATTTTATAAATGTTCAGACATTAAAAAGCCTATGGTTAGCGACTAGTCATCTTGTGTATTAGAGCGCATATATGATGGAATTTATAAAGAATCTTATTAACTCAAAAAACCATCAGGTCGGGTTACAGGCCTGATGGTATCAAAATACAAAAATGAAAAAGAGTTAAATCGCTGTGATTTCCTGTTCAATCACCGGCCATAAATTCTGGTGGCTACGTTTAAACATTAGCATATGTCCAATGGCTTTATGTCCAAAAGCGGAGGGCTTGAGTTCTTTATGACTGGCATTTGCATTTGGATATAAACGGATCAAATCTTTGACATTGGCTTCGGTGGCAATTTCATCATCCGTACTCCATAGCACTGTAATCGGGCAGGTGATTTGCTCATGATGATCTTCGGTTTTTGGCACAGTCTTACCAATGGCATTAATGACATAACCCGGCTTACTACAGAACTGTGCCCATTGTTTTGCCACATCTTTCGGCAGATTTTCACCCATACCAATTTTGCTGGTTGGGCCATAACCCAGAGTAAAGCGTGATAGAGGAAAGATCACATCAAACATGACAGGAGCGAGTAGTTTGGTTCGACCTTTTAAGCCTTTGACATGACCAGTTGAACCAGAAACAGCGACGACTTTCGCTACTTTGTCATAGTTTGGCACGATACCGAGTAACTGACCGCCAGCACTATGGCCAAGTAAGATGACCTTTGCTGCCTGAGTTTTAGCTAATAGCGCATCTATCGCAGCCGGAATGTCCAGTTGTCCCGATTGCACAATACTGGCTTTAGACTGCTTAACTGAACCTTTTAAAGATTCCCCAATACCTCGAAAATCAAATACCATTACGGCATAACCCTGAGCTTGCAGCCAACAGCTAAAAATATGATAAAACTGTTTGGTAATGCCAGTCGCAGGACAAATTAATATGGGAGATTTCTTACTTTCAGTCTCAGTGACTGGATAAAAACGTGCACTTAATTGATAGCCATCCTGGCACTTTAGAGTCAATGTTTCGAATTCAGACATGGGCTACACTATATTTTTGAATCAGAATGAATGCTTAAATTTACCTGACTTCTTCAAAGAAACTTGTTAAAACAATGACTAAAAAGTCAGTACGATGATAAAAAACGGAATGAAAATATGCAGGGAATCGAACTTGATCTGGCAGTAAAGATCGCGATTATTTTTAGTGGAATATTCTTATGGATGGGGATGTTAACCGGGGTATGGAAATATTGGCAAATCCGCCAGTCTGTCAATTCACGGGCGCATTATTATGTGGATATTGCGCATCGCAGCAGTCTGCTTTATGCCCCTGCGACATTGATTCTGGCGGTATTGGCTTATTATTCAGCACTATCTTCGCAGATTAATTTGATCTGTGTATTGATCAATGTTCTCTTTTTCAGTTTCTCGATTGGCGCTTATATCTTGCATGGGTTTTTGAAAGACACCACTAATCAGTTTAAGCGACCGTATCAACTGGGTAAATTTCAGTTGCCGGGCGTGCTTATGACTTTGGCAATGGTCAGTTTGATTATTGCGGAATTGGGAGGGACAAGTGTGCTTCTTTATGGGGCGGCGGTTGGATTATTCTAATTTTTTAATAGTTGATTTTATTTTTTGAGCTTTAAGCTCAATTTATTTCTTTTCTGCCAGATGGATGACTGGCCAGATCATCCACTGGGGTATAAATTTATTAATAAATTATCGGTATTTCTGGTCGATCACAGCCCATAAGAAAAAGGCTGCCGAGACAATCAAGGCATAACCGACGTACTCAAATTTTAAATTGCCTTGAATTAAACAATGCACAATCAAGGTCAGCATAAGCGCAACCGTGGTGCTCAAGAAAGTCACCAGATTGGTATTTGCCTTAAGAGCGTCAATGAAGACTTGCTTTTTGAAATGTACTGATAACATCTCCATCCCTCCCGTTTATTTGTATTATTGAAGAGTAAATCTTATTGATTTAGTCTGAATTGAATATACAGTTGTACTTCTTAATTTCAACCTTTGCAACTATTTAAGTGAACTTTAACAGTTAAAAAAGGCCTCCTTTAGTCGTATTACTGCACTAATCAATGATTGCCTCCGAATCATCATCTTAAACATTTCAGCGAGGGCAGTTCGACTGAAGTGTGCAAGCGATCATTCATTGCTACCATAGGGAAAAGCAAATTCTATGCCAAAGATTTGTAGAGATAATCCAGAGAATGTAAGTCTATGTAGGATGATGAAGGTGAGTTGGTTTCATCAGGAAACAATATGTTTTAAAAACAGTAAAATACAGAGTTGTGTTGATCTTCTGCTAAAGAATGAAAATGGAAGTAAGAAAGAAGCTAATTAAAATAATTGATAAAAGTCTATAAAGCTTTCTAAAATACAATCTGGCTGTGATCATGATTAGAGGAGGTAAACAATAAATGCCGGTTTGGGTAAAACCTGACAGTTATTGATCACGCTAAAACCGGATTTTGGGTAAAAATACGATTTTTATGACCTCTTAGAAAGATTAATTTCTGATGCGGTCAATCACAGCGGTAATGACAAGAACAATAAGAGATGGAATCAGCCATGCCATATTTTGTTCAGAAAGCGGTAAGTTCTGTAGCAATTCAGGTAATTCAAGACCAGCAACTTTAAGCCCATCAAAAACACCGAAAATAAATGCAACCAGTGTGGTCGGTGCAACAACTTGAGCAGGCTTTTTAAAGAAATGACCGCAGAAGCTTAGCAGGATCACTGCAATCGCAGGCGGATAAATCGCGCTCAATACAGGCACAGAAACGGCAATTAGTTTGGTCAAACCAAGATTTGAAATCACCAGCGAGAAGCCGACCAGTACAAAGACAAAGGCTTTATAAGGCAGTTTGGTAATAGACGAGAAATATTCAGCACATGCGCAGGTCAAACCAATCGCAGTCACCATGCAGGCAACAAAGATCATGGTAGCAAGGAAATAAGCACCCATATCACCAAAAGCATGTTGTACATAGGCATGCAGAATAATCGCACCATTGGCAGCATTAGGGGCAACATCGTGACTACCTAGGCCTAGTTTAAACAGGCTGAGATACACCAGCGTCAAACCGATACCAGAAATAATCGCTGCATTGACTGCATATTTGGTAATCAGCTTGCGATCCGTTACGCCACGAGAAGTAATCGCACGCACGATCACAATACCAAAGACCAATGCGCCTAAGGTATCCATGGTCAGATAACCATTAACGATGCCTTCAGTGACCGGACTTGTAACATAGTTACCCACTGCAGCAGGTGGTTTGCCGGCAGGAATCAACACTGCAGCACCGCCTAAAATAATCAATGCGATAATTTTTACTGGAGACAGGAAGTATCCAACCGTATCCAGAATCTTATTTGGATAAAGGGAAACCAGAGTCACTACAGCAAAATAGATCACACTATAGATCAGCAGGTTGCTAGGTGCATTGCCAAAGTATGAAGAGAAGCCGATTTCATAAGAAACGGTTGCGGTACGTGGTGTCGCGAATAAAGGTCCAACCGTCAGATAACACACAACAGTCAGTAAAAGACTGGCAGCTTTACCTAAAGGAGAACTTAAGATCTGGATTGAACCTTCAACACGTGACAATGCCACGATGGTGATAACAGGTAGGCCAACTGCCGTAATCAGGAAACCTAGGGCAGCTAACCATACATGCTCACCGGCTTGTTGAGCCACAATCGGTGGAAAGATAATGTTGCCCGCACCAATAAACAGTGCAAAGGTCATAAAACCTAAGGCCACAATATCTCTTGTACGGAGACTTGTCATAGAGGGAGAACAAATAAATAAAAGAAAGCGATTTTAGTGTATATATGATGATTTTTGGAGTTTAATTTAATGCTGAAAGCCTTGATTTTACTGATCTTGACGATCGGATAATGGGAACTTTAAAAGCTTGGTAGAAATATATCTTTGATATTCAGTTGAAAAAATTATAATTTATTTTTAAATAAATAAATCATTTAGGCTCCATTTCATCATTTTAAGCTTATTGTTTGTATAAATAAGCAGCATTGAGATTCTCTAGAGCAAGTTTTAAGAATTGTCATGCAGAGCGAACAAATGCGCATCTTGGCTGAAAAAGGACTATAATTTCCCGATTCACCTTGAGGATAGATCCATGCGAGCTCCAGCGATTACTCTGAAAACCGAACAAGATATCGAAAAATTACGTATATCTGGGCGTTTGGCTGCACAGGTCTTGGAAATGATCGGGGAGCATGTCAAGCCGGGTGTCACGACTGAATATCTGGATGACATCTGTCATGATTTTATCGTCAATACGCTAAAAGTGACGCCTGCCAATATTGGCTATTATGGTTATACCAAAACCACCTGTATTTCACCGAATGAAGTGGTTTGTCATGGTATTCCATCTCCGAATACTGTCTTGCAAGACGGCGATATTATTAATATTGACGTTGCGATCATTAAAGATGGTTATTTTGGCGATACCAGCCGAATGTATTATGTCGGCACACCATCTCCTGAAGCCAAACGTCTGGTCGAAACCACTTATGAAGCTATGGTTGCGGGGATTCATGCCGTTAAACCGGGTGCAACCCTAGGCGATATTGGTTATGCAATCCAGTCTGTTGCACAGCGTGAAGGCTACACCATTGTGCGTGAATATTGTGGTCATGGGATTGGTAAAATTTATCACGAACAGCCAAACATTCTGCATTACGGACAACCAGGTCAGGGCATCAAACTGGTACCCGGTATGGTCTTTACCATTGAACCTATGGTCAACATGGGTAAAGCGCGTGTTAAAGAGTTGAAGGACGGCTGGACAGTCGTGACTGCAGATAAATCCTGGTCGGCTCAATGGGAACACATGGTAGTCGTGACTGAAACAGGTTTTGAACTGTTATCGCCGTGGCCAGAAGGCACTGGCGAATATCCGGAAATTTAAATTATTTTTCATGTTATGCATTGAAATACAGTAGCTTACATAAATTACAGCATACGTGTTATTAATGACAAAAGCCTACAAAATACTACATGAAGAAGTGGTTTAACCAGCCAAATTCTCTTAATCTATTTATAGTTAGTTGATATTTGCTTTGTTAGATGTCTGATTGCTGTGTATTAGATTTGGCTTGGCGGTAGTAGTTTCCTTTCGTTCACTTCATGCTGTAGTGAATCGTTTTTATTAGCTCATTTTTCCCCAAGAATGAGCTATTTTTTTGCCTGAAATATGTCTATTTATACAAGATGCAGATGCTCAACCAGATAATCAATAAATACTCTTACAGCTGGTAACAGACCACGACGGGAAGGATAAACCAGATGGAAAATTCCATGTGCCGTTTTCCAGTCTGAAAGTACCCGAACCAGTTCGCCCCGTTCTATATATTGCTGCACGACATTATCGGGCAATAAGGTAATACCACAGCCTGAAGCTGCCAGTTGTGCCAGCATATTCAGGTCTGATCCCATTACGGTCGGGTTGATCCGGATTTTCTTCTGTTGCTGCTGCTCATTCTGCAATATCAGGAATTGTTCAGTATGTTCCTCAGCCATGCTTAAAATTTTATGTTCAGAGAGCTGTTCAGGTGTTTTAAGATCGCCAAATTCATTTAAATAGCCCTGACTGGCAAACAGATGCTGTTCAATTTTTTCAAACTGACGAATCACCAGATTCGGATCATCATCCAGGCTGGTCCGTACCCGTAGGGCCAGATCAAAGCCTTCATTAATAATGTCTACACGTCGATTGGTGATCATCATCTGGACTTTAATTTCAGGATATTTTTTCAGGAAATCCGGCAGGATTTTTGCCATTTCATTCTGGGCAATGGAGACGGGCAGGCTGATTTTAATGGTACCACGCGGTTCAGTACTGAGATGATCCACCAGATCATGGGCGGCCTGTGCTGCACTGAGCATCACTTGTGCATGTCGATAGATATTCATGCCAATATCAGTGACTGCAAAATGGCGAGAACTACGCTGAATCAGGCGGACACCAAGGCGTTCTTCCAGATTATAAACACGGCGGCTGAGCTTGGATTTGGGAATATCGGTGGCACGTTCGGCTGCACTAAAGCCGCCATGTTCAACGACCTGCGCAAAACAGTAAAAATCATCCAGATCAGTCAGCATCGTTTAATTCCATTCCTGCAACAATAGGCTGATTAAAAAATGATTGTTGCATACTGTCAACTATAGAATACGAATTTTGAATGATGACTAGATCTCGGACTCAAGTAATTTAAGTAAGGTCTTCATGCCTTCTGTGGCCGTCTGGGAAATCTTGTGGAACTGGGCGGGTAAATGCTGTTGATCTGCTTTGGGATCAATATAATAAGCTGTGCAGTGAGCTGTAATCTCATGGATTAAGCCAGCAACAGGATATACTTGTAAGCTAGTTCCAATAACCACGAAAATGTCAGCATCCTGTACACAATCTTGTGCTTCTTCATAAGCAGGTACGGCTTCGCCAAACCAGACTACATGTGGACGTAGTGGATAGCCCTCCTTACAGAAGTGTTTAGTTAAATCTAATTCAGTCCCTTCAATCGGATAAAACTCGGTGGTGTACTGACAATTCGGGCCTGAGGTTTTGGCTAGGCGGATATTGCCATGCAGATGAATGACCTTGGAGCTTCCAGCACGTTCATGCAGATCATCAATATTCTGGGTAATCACATGGACATCAAAATCATCTTCAAGTTCGGCAATGAGTTGATGAGCTGCATTTGGCTGTGCTTCCAGAATATTTTTACGTCGGGCATTATAAAAGCGTTGCACCAGTTCCGGATTTTTAGCCCAAGCTTCCGGTGTGGCCACTTCTTCTATACGATACTGTTCCCAAAGCCCATCACTATCACGGAAGGTGTTGATCCCACTTTCCGCACTCATGCCAGCACCTGAAAACACCACCAGTTTTTTCATGATTTCTTCTCCTGAATCTTTAGGCCGCTGAAGAACTGTATTGAGAATTTTCTTTTAGAAAGGTATCGAGCTCCCTGGCAAATTTGAGTGGTTCGGTCAGTAAGGGGGTATGGCCAGATTTCGTGAAAAATACCTGTTTAGCCTGAGGCAGGCTTTGAGCAATCAGGCGCTGACCTTCAACAGGATAGAGTTTGGACTGCACACCGCTAAAGAAAGTCACCGGACAAGTAAGCTTCGCCAGAGCTTCACGATAATCTTCCTGATGATATAAATAATTATTGATGTACCACGTCATATAATCCACCCGGCTAGAAGGCAGGAGCAGGCTTTGCAGACGAGGTTGATTCATGATGAACTTAAATACTTTCAAACTGGCTGGACGATCATTTTGTAGCTGGATAAAGCGCAGCCATAATGCTGCAATCTGCTGACGTACTGAATTATCCAGATCCCGAATGAGTTCAATATGCTGATGTTCTGCAAGTAATGTTGAAAGCTGCTGCAAAATTTCAATAAATTCCTGATGGCGTGGACCAAAAAGTCCAAATGCCCAGGCATCATCCACCGGAATCTTCGGTGTTTGATCAATATGCAAATAAGCTGCTATGTGTTTGGAAAAATCTCCATAGCACAAGCCATGCATGGTAGTGGTTGCGCCCATAGAGTAAGCAATTACAATGAATTGATCTAAATTGAGCTGCTGGATCACCGACTGAACATCAAGCCAGTGACTGGAAATCGCATCCAGGTCTTGCGGGATTTTGCAGTGACTAGACGCCCCAAAACCGCGCCATTCAGGAATGATAAAGCGGAAATTTTTCTGATGTGGATAGAGAAAAGCTGCCCATTGCCAGCTCAACATGCCCAGACCTGATAAGACTAGTACAGGTTGACCCTGACCGTATTCACGTACAAATAACTGTTCGCCATCTGCCATGGTATAGAAGGGCATGCATATCTCCGTATTTATAATTTTTCTACATCGAATTGTTTAAGTCTGGGAATAACCTGTTCCAGCCAGGCAATCCAGCCCAGTTCCTGATCAATACCCAGTTGCAGAATCATTTTATGAATATACAGGGTTCGGTCATTTTCGTCAGCTTGAGCAAAGTCTTTGGCGAAAATATGCTGATAGGTTTTAAGCTTTTCTTTATGTATTTCTAGATGGCGTTCCAGTTCAGGTAAGGTGTTGTTGCCGCCAAGCTGGGCTTCTGCACGCAGACGAACCATCAATTCTTCACGAAGCTGTGCAGGAGAACTATGCTCCAGCATCCAGTTAGCCAGTTCTTCCCGGCCGAGTCGTTCTACCTGATAGGTTTTTTTACGGCTATGAGAATCTTCCTCTTCTATGGTCGAAATCCAGCCTTTTTGCAGCATGGCATTCAATTCACGATAGATCTGCTGATGGGTGGCATTCCAGAAGAAACCCATGGAGCGGTCAAAACGGCGTGCTAGCTCAATGCCGGTACTCGGTTTCTCAATCAGGCTGGTGAGTAAAACATGTGATAAAGACATAAACGTCTCAAAAAAGTGACTCGGGATTATTATGCAACATGTTGCATAAAAATCAATTCTGCACTATAAATTAGTGCAACAAGTTGCATAAGGCTGATGCTTGATGGAAATAAATCAGTCAGCCTGAATAAAAATAGCCAGCACATCTGCACGCTAGGGAGTTGAAATGTCTAAATATCCGAATTTACTTGCCCCACTGGATCTGGGTTTTACCACGCTTAAAAACCGTGTCTTGATGGGCTCTATGCATGTGGGCTTAGAAGAAGCACCAGGTGGTTATAATCGGATGGCTGCCTTTTATGCAGAACGCGCCAAGGGTGGCGTAGCATTAATTGTGACAGGTGGTATCTCACCGAATGATCATGGCGTCACTTTTCAGGGCGGTTCCAAGCTCGACACGATTGAAGAAGCTGAAAAGCATAAAATCATTACTCAAGCCGTGCATGAGGCTGGCGGGAAAATTGCCATGCAGATCCTGCATACCGGCCGTTACTCTTATCAGGCGGAAAATGTCGCGCCGTCTCCAATTCAGGCACCGATTAATCCAGTCAAACCGCATGCTTTAAGCTCTGCTGAAGTGCAGCAAACCATTGATGACTTTGCCAACTGTGCCAGACTGGCTCAATACGCCGGTTATGACGGTGTCGAAATCATGGGTTCAGAAGGTTACCTGATCAATGAGTTCATCGCAGCGCGTACTAATCATCGTGATGATGAATGGGGTGGTAGTTATGAAAACCGTATCCGTTTCCCGATTGAAATTGTACGCCGTACCCGTGAAATGGTCGGTGAGAATTTTATTATTATCTATCGTCTTTCCATGCTGGATCTGGTTGAAGGCGGTTCAACTCTAGAAGAAGTAATCCAACTGGCCAAAGCCATTGAGAAAGCGGGCGCGACGATTATTAATACCGGTATTGGCTGGCATGAAGCGCGTATTCCGACCATTGCTACCAAAGTGCCACGTGCGGCCTTTACTTGGGTTACGCGCAAGCTAAAAGGTCATGTGAGTATTCCTCTTATTACCTCTAACCGTATTAATACGCCGGAAATGGCAGAATATGTCCTGGCTACAGGCGATGCCGATATGGTGTCAATGGCACGTCCAATGCTGGCAGACTCTGAGTTTGTCTTAAAAGCAGAACAGGGCCGTAGTGATGAAATTAATACCTGTATCGGTTGTAATCAGGCCTGTCTGGATCATATTTTCTCGATGAAAATTGCTACCTGTCTGGTGAATCCACGCGCGTGTTATGAAACTGAACTGATTTTTAAAGAAACCAATGTAGCCAAAAATATTGCAGTGATTGGTGCAGGACCAGCAGGTTTAAGCTTTGCTATCTATGCAGCAGGTCGTGGTCATCATGTAACAGTATTTGAAGCTTCAGCACAGATTGGTGGGCAATTTAATATTGCGAAGACCATTCCAGGTAAGGAAGAGTTTTATGAAACCTTACGTTATTTCAAACGTCAGATTGAGTTGCAACCCCGTATTCAATTGAAATTAAATTGCACCGCGACCTTTGATCAGCTGATTTCAGCCGAATTTGATGACATTGTGGTTGCCACTGGGGTGACACCGCGTCAGCTCGATATTCCTGGAATTGATCATCCTAAAGTGTTGTCTTATCTGGAGGTACTAAGAGAGCGTAAACCAGTCGGCCAGCGTGTAGCGATTATTGGTGCAGGGGGTATTGGCTTTGATACGGCTGAGATGCTCAGTCATGGGACCGAAAGTGGTAGCGTCAATCCGGAAAAATTCTATGATGAATGGGGAATCGATACTAACTATGAAAATGTTGGTGGACTCAAGACCGCCAATGTAGAACAGCCTGAACGTGAAATTTATTTATTGCAGCGTAAAGCAGCTTCTGTCGGTTCAAGTCTGGGTAAAACCACAGGCTGGATTCACCGTACTGGCTTAAAACACCGTAATGTCAAAATGATTGCCGGTGCAAGCTATGAAAAAATTGATGATCAGGGCTTGCACGTTATAGTGAATGATCAACCTGCAGTATTAGACGTAGATAATGTCATTATCTGTGCTGGTCAGGAATCTTATACTGCCATGTTTGATGAACTAAAAGCTGCCGGTAAAAACGTGCATCTCATTGGTGGTGCGAAAGAAGCTGGCGAGCTGGATGCTAAACGTGCGATCCGTCAGGGTGCTGAATTGGCTGCGGTAATTTAATTGATAAAATTTAAAAGATGACAGTTTTTGCTTTCATACGAAATTGTCATGAAAGAAAGTTGATTCGCAACATTCCCTCTCCTTTGTTAAAGGAGAGGGTTAGGGAGAGGATTCTATTCTGAAACAACAGAATCACCCTAAGTCCCCCTTTTTGCAAAGGGGGACTTTACAACAAAAAGGAAATAATAATGACACTACAAATAACCCAAACTGCAATCACGCGCTGGCATGAAATGTTTGAAACACGTGACATGTCCATATTGAATGAACTCCTTGCGGACGATGTTGTATTCCGCTCGCCCGTGGCTTTTCATCCTTATCCTGGGAAACAGGTTGTATTTTTTATCTTGAGTAATGTGATTCAGGTCTTTGAAAACTTTACTTATCACCGCGAATTTCTTAGTGAAGATGGTAACAATGTTGTACTTGAGTTCTCCGCCAATGTCGGCGATAAGAAACTTAAGGGAATCGACATGATTCAGTTCAATGATGAAGGTCAGATCATTGATTTTGAAGTAATGATACGACCAAAATCTGGACTTGAAGCCTTAGCTATAGAAATGGGCCAGCGGATTCAGGCTTATCAGGCTAATACTTAATTTCCTAAAATTGATTCAAGTCGGCATGAAGTTTGTACATCACTGATAGAAAACTAGAGGGGAATACAGATGAAAATGTGGCTTAAAAAAATGAGTCAACTTTCAAGTGAATATCTGGACCGCTTTAGCGGAGCCGATCTTCCAACACTTTATTATAATCCGAATGGTTTATTTTCTGGTGTGATTGAACGTTTACCACTTTTAAAACAGAAATATCGTCCAACACCGTGGTTATCGAATGCGCATGCGCACATTCTATATCTGGACTTGATAAAAAAACGCACGATTAAGCTGCAATATGATGTGCTTGAGCAGCTGAATATGTCCGATGGCGGCATTACTGGCATTGCCTGGTATGGTTTAGATTTACCGCCAAGTACACCTACCATTGTGCTATTGCATACCATTACCGGCTCTCCGGAATCCATGCGGGAGCTGGTGCGTGACCTACATAAATATACAGGCTGGCGTGTTGCTCTGTGTTTGCGCCGTGGTCATGCTGACCTGCCAATGCCTGTGCCAAAAATGAACTTGTTTGGTTCAACCCAAGATCTGCGTGAACAGTTGCTCTATATTCAGGACAAGTTTCCTCAATCCGATCTCTATGGTGTGGGTTCCTCTGCGGGGACAGGATTGCTGGTTCGCTACTTGGGTGAAGAGGGCGAGCAAACCCCACTCAAAGCAGCCTTTGCTTTATGCCCAGGCTATAACACTGAAACCGGTTTTGCCTATGTACATCCGTTTTATAGCAAAGTCATGGCTAAAAAACTGATCAAACGTTTTATCCATCCTTATCAGGAAACCTGGCAGATTTATCCTTCATGGAAGCAATTGCTTGAGGTGAAAGACTTGTCTGAATTTGAACAGCGCTACTATGAGCTGGCAGGCTTTTCAGATTATGAAAGTTATACCAAGGCCACCAATCCAATTTATGTATTTGAAAATGTCAAAATTCCATTGATGATTTTGAATTCGGAAGATGACCCGGTCTGTCATATCCAGAATCTGGAACCGTATAAGGATGTCATTCGAGCCATGCCAAATATTGTGGTCGTCACCACTAAAAAAGG
Organism: Acinetobacter sp. YH16038; assembly: GCF_013417275.1. NCBI lineage: Bacteria > Pseudomonadati > Pseudomonadota > Gammaproteobacteria > Moraxellales > Moraxellaceae > Acinetobacter > Acinetobacter sp. YH16038. The sequence continues at coordinate 32,532 of NZ_VPEG01000023.1, forward strand.
TAGCCATTGTGGCTTTTATCAGGGCTTAATGCAGACAGAATCATGGGCCACTCGTCTGATGGCAGATTATTTACTGCAACTTTCCGATACTCCAACGGCAGCTTGAAAGAGATTTTTAAACCATAAAAAACCCAGCATAAGCTGGGTTTTTTTGATGAAGGATTATATTAGTTTTCAAGTGCTGGCATAGCAGCAGCAATTGCATCTGCAACTGCATCATCTTCAGACTTGTTTGCAGAAGATGAGTTGTTTTTAGGAGCGGCTGGTGTTGCTGCAGGTTTTGCAGGCTGCTCAGTGCTTGAATTTGTTTCAGCTGCAGGCACAGGCTCTGATTGAGCAGGTTCCGGTTTTTTAACTTCACGGCGAATTTCAGTCGTAGTATTCGCAGTTTGTTCGCGCTGGATTTCAACAGTCGGTGCTGCTGGTGCTTCTTCAACCGGTTCAACTGGTGTTGATTCTAATGGTTCAACAGGCTCAAGTTGTACAGGTTCCGGAGCAACCACTTCAGATGCTGGAGTAACTTCGGTTTGTTCTTCTTCTTTTGGAGCTTCTTTTTTTACACAACCAGTCAGTGTAAGGCCAGTCAGGATCAGGGTACAGATTAAAAGTTTCTTCATCATCATTGCATCAAACAGAATAGTGTAGGGTGTGAATATTCCTATTATAGCAGCAAAATGCAATATATAAATCATATGAACTTACTGTAATTTTTTTAAGGAATTGCTGTTAGAATAGTCAATTGTTTATTGTTCTTTGATTTGATGCGGATTGACTTTGCTTTATTGGTACAAGGTAAAGTAAAATTGCGCAACATTGCAGGCCGATTTAGGCTCGATTGTACGAGAAACCCAATGACCCATTTTATTTTCGTGACTGGTGGTGTTGTTTCATCACTAGGTAAAGGTATTTCAGCTGCTTCTGTTGCTGCACTTTTAGAAGCCCGTGGTTTAAAAGTGACCATGGTAAAAATGGATCCATACATTAATGTCGATCCAGGGACTATGAGCCCATTCCAGCACGGTGAAGTTTTTGTTACAGAAGACGGTGCTGAAACAGACTTAGACTTGGGTTACTACGAACGTTTCTTGCGTCGTGCGAAAATGACCAAACTGAATAACTTTACCTCAGGCCGTGTTTACCAGGATGTTCTGAATAAAGAACGCCGTGGTGACTACCTGGGTGGTACTGTACAAGTTATTCCACACATTACTGACAACATCAAAGAACGTGTACTTCGCGCTGGCGAAGGTTATGACGTTGCGATCGTTGAGATCGGCGGTACTGTAGGTGACATTGAATCTCTCCCATTCATGGAATCTGTACGTCAGTTAATGGTTGAACTTGGTCATAAACGTACGATGCTGATGCACTTAACGTTACTCCCATACATTAAGTCTGCAGCAGAATTAAAAACTAAACCAACTCAACACTCAGTAAAAGAACTTCTGTCTATTGGTATTCAACCAGACATTTTGATCTGCCGTACTGAACATGATGTTGATGCAGATACGACGCGTAAAATTGCCTTGTTCACTAACGTAGAAGCGCGTGCAGTGGTCGTGTGTAAAGATGCACGTACGATCTACCAGATTCCACGTACTTTCTATGAACAGAACGTTGATGATCTCATCTGTGAACGTTTCGGCTATGACAATCTTCCAGAAGCAGACCTGTCTGACTGGGATAATGTGGTAGAAGCTTTACTGAACCCTGAATACACCGTTCGTGTGGCAATGGTTGGTAAATATGTTGAACTTCCAGATGCCTATAAGTCTGTGAACGAAGCACTTTTACATGCCGGTATTCAAAACCGCGTGAAAGTTCAGATCGACTATGTCAATGCTGAAGAGCTTGAAAGCCAAGATGTCAATGAAGTATTGAAAGATGCGGATGCAATCTTGGTTCCAGGTGGTTTCGGTGAACGTGGTACTGAAGGCAAAATGCAGGCGATCAAATACGCACGTGAAAACGGTGTTCCATTCTTGGGCATCTGCTTGGGTATGCAGCTTGCAGTGATCGAATATGCACGTAATGTGGCGGGTATCACTGATGCGACTTCAACAGAATTCAACCGTTCAACCAAATCTCCATTGATTGGTCTGATCACTGAATGGTTAGATGAGCGCGGTGAAGTTCAACAGCGTTCAGTAGATTCTGATCTTGGCGGTACCATGCGTCTAGGTGCACAGAAGTCTGAACTGGTACCGGGTACCAAGACTGCTGAAGTGTATGGTTCGGATGAAATTATCGAACGTCACCGTCACCGTTACGAGATGAACAACCGTTATATCCCAGTGCTGGAAGAAAAAGGCATGAAGATTTCTGGTTATTCTCCAGTGCAACACCTGGTAGAAACTGTTGAAATTCCTGCACATCCTTGGTTTATTGCAGTACAATTCCACCCGGAATTTACCAGCTCGCCACGTGATGGACATCCATTATTTGCCGGTTTCATTGATGCTGCGAAAAAACAGTACCAAAAAACTAAATAATGCGAGTTTAAGACACAACTAGGAAGTTTAAATGTCACAATTAAAACCACAAGAAATTGTACGTTTAGGCGATATACAAATGGCAAACCACTTGCCATTTGTACTATTCGGCGGCATGAACGTACTTGAGTCGAAAGACTTAGCTTTTGAAATTGCAGAGACTTATGTTGATATCTGCAAACGTTTAGATATTCCATATGTCTTTAAAGCAAGTTTTGACAAAGCCAACCGTTCAAGCCTGAACTCATTCCGTGGGCCTGGCCTGGAAAAAGGAATCGAGTGGTTAGCCGACATTAAAAAACATTTTAATGTGCCAATTATCACTGATGTACATGAGCCGTATCAGGCTGCTCCTGTGGCAGAAGTTGCTGACATTATCCAGCTACCTGCATTCTTAAGTCGTCAGACTGACCTGGTTGAAGCGATGGCAAAAACTGATGCCATTATCAACATCAAGAAAGCCCAGTTCCTTGCTCCGCACGAAATGCGCCACATTTTGCATAAGTGTCTGGAAGCAGGGAATGACAAGCTGATTCTTTGTGAGCGTGGTTCTGCTTTTGGTTACAACAATCTGGTTGTAGACATGCTGGGCTTCGACATCATGAAAGAAATGAACGTGCCAGTATTCTTTGATGTAACACATGCATTACAAACTCCAGGCGGTCGTGCTGACTCTGCCGGTGGTCGTCGTGCGCAGATTACTACACTGGCGCGTGCCGGTATGGCGACAGGTCTTGCAGGTTTATTCCTGGAAGCTCATCCAAATCCGGATGTGGCAAAATGTGATGGTCCTTGTGCCTTGCGTTTATCTCAACTAGAACCATTCCTGGCTCAATTAAAAGAGCTGGATACTCTAGTGAAAGGATTTGAAAAATTAGATACCCATTGATGCAGTTTTAAGCATCCTGTTATTAATCAACTGAGGAATTGTTCATGAGCCAAATCGTTGACATTCGTGCACGTGAAATTTTGGACTCTCGTGGTAACCCAACCATCGAAGCAGACGTTATCCTGGCATCTGGCGTAGTTGGCCGTGCATGTGCACCATCTGGTGCTTCAACTGGTTCTCGTGAAGCTTTAGAACTTCGTGATGGCGATAAAGCACGTTACCTAGGTAAAGGTGTTAAAACTGCGGTTAACAACGTAAACACTCTGATTCGTGATGCGTTAGTGGGTAAATCAGTATTCGAACAGAAAGACATCGACAATACGATGATCGCTTTAGACGGTACTGAAAACAAAGAAAAATTAGGTGCAAACGCAACTTTGGCAGTATCTCTTGCTGCTGCGCGTGCTGCTGCTGAAGAAAAGAAAACTCCGCTTTACCAATATATCGCAGATCTTCGTGGTCAAAAGATTTTGACTATGCCTGTTCCAATGATGAACATCCTGAATGGTGGTGCTCACGCAGACAACACTGTTGATATTCAGGAATTCATGATTGAGCCTGTAGGTTTTACTTCATTTTCTGAAGCGTTACGTGCTGGTGCTGAAATCTTCCATTCTTTAAAATCAGTTTTGAAGAAACAAGGTTTGAACACTGCTGTTGGTGATGAAGGTGGTTTTGCGCCAAACCTTCGTTCTAACGAAGAAGCTATTACTGTGATCCTGTCTGCAATCGAGCAAACTGGTTACAAAGCTGGTTCTGACATCATGCTTGCACTTGACTGCGCATCTTCAGAATTCTACAAAGACGGTCAATACATTCTGGCTGGCGAAGGCAATAAATCGTTCACAAGCAACCAGTTTGCTGACTACCTTGCAGGTCTGGTAAACCAATACCCAATCATCTCAATTGAAGATGGTCTGGACGAATCTGACTGGGAAGGCTGGTCTTACCTGACTTCTATCCTTGGCGACAAGATCCAGTTAGTCGGTGATGACCTGTTCGTTACGAATCCTAAGATTCTTCAACGCGGTATCAATGAGAAAGTAGGTAACTCAATCCTGATCAAGTACAACCAGATCGGTACATTGACTGAAACTCTAGATGCCATCTACCTTGCGAAAGCAAATGGTTACTCTACTGTAATCTCTCACCGTTCAGGCGAAACTGAAGATTCTACTATTGCGGATCTTGCAGTGGGTACAGCGGCGGGTCAAATCAAGACTGGTTCACTTTGCCGTTCTGACCGTGTAGCGAAATATAACCAATTACTTCGTATCGAAGAATTGACTCAAGCTGCATATCGCGGTAAAGCTGAGTTCAAAGGTTTGAACTAAGCGACTTATGTCAATGTTAAATGTATTCGACTCTTTGATGAGTAAAGTACTGTTGGGCCTTGCGATCGTTTTGATCGCAGGGTTTCAATATTTATACTGGTTTGGTGAGGGTGGTTATAATGACCATCAGGCATTGACCCAGAAAATTCAGCAACAAGTAGAATTGAATGAAGAGCTGAAAGAACGTAATCGCGTTCTGGCTGCAGAAGTTTATGATTTGAAGAATGGTATTGAAGCCATCGAAGAACATGCTCGTCTCGATCTAGGTTTGATCAAGCCGCATGAAACCTTTGTGCAAATGAGCACTATTAGTACTCAATATAAACCGATTTATCTTAATCCGAATAAAGTAGACCTGAGAACCAATGAATCAGCTGATGTTCCAACAACACCATAAATTGTGGGTCATTTTACCAGCTGCAGGTTCCGGTAGCCGATTTTCCAAAACCGAACTTAAACAATACCAGATGATTCAGGAACGGACCGTTCTTGAACACACGGTTTCCCGTCTGAATCAATTGCCATTAGCAGGTTATGTCCTTGCGATTGGTGCACAGGATGATGTTGCCAAGACTCTGCCACTTTCTCATCTGGATAAAGCACATTTTTGCTTGGGCGGTGCAGAGCGCGTCAACTCTGTACTAAATGCCTTGGAATATTTATCTGAGATTGCTTCAGAAGAGGATTGGGTTTTGGTGCATGATGCAGCCCGTCCTTGTGTGAGTCAAAGCTCCCTGATTGATCTGGTCAATACAGCAATTCAAACTGATCAGGCTGCGATTCTGGCCATTCCGGTACGGGATACCTTAAAACGTGTCGTAAAGGATCATGGTATTGAAATGACAGTAGATCGTTCGACATTATGGCAGGCGCAAACACCACAAATGGCGAAACTTGGAACTTTGAAGCGTGCGATTCAGCAGGCACTCGCAGATGGTGCTACCATTACCGATGAAGCCAGTGCACTGGAACATATAGATGAACCCGTCCAAGTAGTACAGGGGCGTTCCGATAATATTAAAATTACCTATCCAGATGATCTGGAACTGGCGAAGTTGATTCTGGCTGTCCAGCGCTAAATATATTGCAATAAAAATGGAATAAATCGGTCAATGGCGATTTATTCCGGAGCACTTTAACTTATAATTTTGCCATCATGAATTTTCTACCCGTGGGCCAATGATCCCTTCACAGCAGTATCGTTTTTTGCGGCAGTCCGCACGCGATGGACGTAGTATTAATCCCCAGAATGCCTCCCGATGGACCAAGTTGCACCTTGATCCATGGCTGCTTTGTTTCCTGATTTTAAATGCGATCTTGGGTCTGATGGTGGTTTACAGTGCCACCTCTGAAGATTCGGGGATGGTGATTCGCCAGGCGATCAGTTTTGGTGTGGGCTTTGTGGTGATGTTTATCTGTGCACAGGTGCCACCGAAGGTTTATCAGGCTGCCAGTCCATATTTTTATATGTTCGGTATCTTTATGCTACTGCTGGTCTTTGTGATTGGTGAAAAGCGTCTGGGGGCAACACGCTGGATTACATTGCCGGGTGTGGGGAGTATGCAGCCGAGTGAGGTAATGAAGTTTGCCATGCCACTGATGATGGCCTGGTACTTTGCCCGTAAACCTTTCCCTCCAAAGTTTCTGGATATTGTCGGTGCCTTGGTGATTTTAGGCGTGCCTTTCGTACTGGTGGCATTACAACCTGATTTAAATATTGGTCTGGTGATTCCCGGAATCTTTGTACTGTTCTTAAGTGGCATGTCATGGCGTTTAATTGCTGGAGCCTTTGCTGCTTTAGCTATTGCAGTACCGCTGCTGTGGATGTTCTTGTTGCAGGAATATCAAAAGAAACGGATTCTGACTTTATTCGATCCAGAATCGGATGCCTTGGGCGCAGGCTGGAACATTATCCAGTCCAAAATTGCCATCGGTTCAGGCGGGATTATGGGAAAAGGCTATTCGCAAGGTACGCAGTCTCATCTAGGTTATCTGCCTGAACATCATACCGACTTTATTATGTCGACTTATGCAGAAGAATTTGGCTTTATCGGGGTGTTTCTGCTATTCAGCCTGTTTACGGCCATTATTATTCGCTGTTTGATTATTGGCATGAATAGCTTTCATAACTTTGGCCGTTTGTATGCCGGTGCGATCGGACTGACTTTTTTCTTCTTTGTATTTTTAAACTCAGGCATGGTCAGTGGGATTTTACCTGTGACGGGTGACCCTTTGCCATTGATGAGTTATGGTGGTACAGCCGTAATTTCCATGTTGGCAGGGATGGGTATTGTGATGTCAATTCATACTCATCGGTAGAAAATTCAATGAAGCAAGTTTCAAAGCCAGACCAGTTCTGGCTTTTTTATTGCTCGTATTTATTAAAAGTAGCTTTATGCTATAAATATTCAATAACTTAGATAAATCGTATGTAATTTTTATTGTTGAGGGGAGAATGCATAAATTAATTATAGCCATTGGAATTTTGGGCTTATCTGTTTCAGCTTGGGCCAAACCACTGAATCAGGCTGAATTTAAGGGACAAACTAAACAAAAATACGATGAGTTAGAGCTAAAACTTGCTGTATTGAACTCATCGGTAGACCGACGTGAGCATCCTGCACTTATGATTGCTAAAGCCTGTGAATATGCAACTGGTTTAAAGCAGTTAAAGCATCTATCAGAACAGAATCTACATCTTGCGACAGCGCAAGATGAATTTCAGTTTGTGAGTACACTAGATAATCAGTTTGCTCAATCCCTTCAGGATTTGGGAACCACCTATGAAACAGGCTGTGTTTCACAAAAGAAATAAAGAACAAACAAAGCCCTCATTTGAGGGCTTTGTTTATAGCTGTTTAATACCTAGCTAAGAAACCAGGTGTAATAACCCCACAGCATTAACGGCCAAGCCAGAAACGGACTAAATAGCCATTTCCAGAACCAGTGCTGAGGGATAAAGCCAACCCCGTGAATAAAACCACCTGAAATCCCGATCATGATAAACATCATGGCGCGGTGGCTATATTCTCCGTTGGCATCCAGCATCGCAGCAGGATGAACCAGCAACACCGCTGCGAGTGGAAAAGCCAATAGGCAAGAAATCACCATTGCAAAAGGGTTAGATTTTTTTTCTATCTTTACTTGTTCAACTGCAGCGTCTGTCATCTCTTATTTCTCATCCAGGTCTTGATGATTTTCAATATATAGTGCACTGAGTACACCAGCGAAACAGGCCATCAAAATGCCGAGAATCCATGCGAAATACCACATAATTTTATCTCCTAAGACACAGCCTTAGTACAGGCTGTGTGAATTCTCTTGAATATGTTTTTTGGTAATCACGCCCCACATCTTGTAGTAACACCAAGTGGTGTAGCACAGAATCAGTGGAACGAAGATGCATGCAGCCACAGTCATCACAGTTAAGGTATTTTGGCTGGAGACCGCATCCCACATGGTTAAGCTTGCAACCGGATTAATGCTTGAAGGCATCAGGAATGGGAACAGGGCAAAACCGGCAGTCAAAATTGCACCGATCACTGCTAAAGATGAACCCAGGAAGCTCAAACCTGCTTTGGCTTTAGATGCAGCCAATACCACAATGATGCCACCTAAAATACCTGCAACTGGTGCCAGTATCGTGATTGGATAAGTGCTGTAGTTGTTCATCCAGCCTGGGTTGGCATTGGTCAGTACTTCTTTTGCTAGTGGATTAGCGATACCGTTAGTTTCGTAAGGAGTCACTAGGGTATAACCCTGGATACCACCGAAATATAACCATGCACCGACTGCCAGGAAAGCTACCAGATAAACAATCCCCATGATTTTGGTTGCTTTGGCAGAACGTTCACGTAAATCGCCATCTGTACGTAGCATCAACCATGCACCACCGTGTGCACACAGCATAGATAAGCTGACAACACCACATACCAGTGCAAATGGATTGAGCAGGGCAAAGAAGCTGCCGCTATAAGTTGAACGTACAGTTTCATCTAGGGTGAATGGAACACCCAGGAACATATTGCCGAATGCGACACCGAAAACCAGTGCGGGCACAGCACCACCAACTGCCAGGCCCCAATCCCAGGCATTACGCCATTTGGTATTTTCCAGTTTGGAGCGATAGTCGAATCCTACTGGACGCAGGAATAAGGCAAACAGAACAAGCAGAAGTGCCCAGTACATACCAGAAAAGGCAGTTGCATAAACCATTGGCCAGGCAGCAAACAGGGCACCACCCGCAGTAATAAACCAGACCTGGTTACCATCCCAATGCGGGGCAATCGTATTGATTGCCGCACGACGTTCTTCATCATTCTGACCCACGAATGGCATGATCGCCATGGAGCCCATATCAAAGCCATCAGTCAGGGCGAAACCAATCAGCAAGACGCCAACCAGTACCCACCAGATTATTTTGAGTAATTCATATTCGATCATGCTTGAGCCTCCTCATTTGCCTTTTTTGCAGCTTCAAGTTTCTCGAAGTGGTATTTACCAGTATGTAGAGAACTTGGGCCAAGGCGTGAGAATTTAATCATTAAGTACATTTCAATGATCAGCAGTACAGTGTAGAACGCTGCTAATGCAATGATTGAACCCCATACATCGCCTGTGCTTAAGCTTGAAGTCGATAAATGTGTAGGCAGAACCTCACCAATAGTCCAAGGTTGACGACCTACTTCAGCAACAAACCAGCCAGTTTGTGCCGCAATCCATGGAAGTGGTAGTGCAAATAATGCAAATTTTAATAACCAAGGTTTGTTTTCTGCATTGCGTTTAGCCACCGCAAAAGTCGCAAGAACAAACAGAACCAGCATCAGGAAGCCAGAAGCGACCATGGCACGAAATGCCCAGAACAGGCTTGGTACATGTGGAATAGTATCTTTTGCTGCTGCCTTAATTTGCTCGTCAGAAGCGTCTACAACATTTGCAGTGTATTTTTTCAGAAGAAGACCGTAGCCCAAATCTTTTTGAGTTTCTGCAAATGCAGCTTTCAGCTCAGGAGACTGATCGCCAGCACGTAGTTTTTCCAGTTGTTCATAAGCCACCATACCGTTTCGGATACGACCTTCATGTTCAACCAGCAGGTCTTTAATACCGGTAACAGGCGTATCTACAGAACGTGTAGCGATAATCCCCATAACATAAGGAATTTTCACAGCATAATCGGTAGACATGGTTTCTTTATTTGGGAAGCCAAATAAAGTAAATGCTGCAGGTGCTGGTTCAGTTTCCCATTCTGCTTCAATCGCAGCCAGTTTGGTTTTCTGTACATCACCAATTTCATAACCAGACTCATCGCCCAGCAGGATCACAGAAAGAGTTGACGCTAAGCCGAAAATGGCAGCAATCGCAAATGAACGGCGTGCAAATGGCAAGTCACGTTTTTTCAGCATATAGTAACTTGAAATCGCCAGTACGAAGATGGCACCAGTCACATAACCTGCAGAAACAGTATGTACGAATTTAACCTGTGCAACCGGGTTAAAGATCAGTGCTGCAAAGTCCACCATTTCCATACGCATGGTTTCATAGTTAAATGCTGAACCAACCGGGTTTTGCATCCAGCCATTGGCAACCAGAATCCACAGTGCAGACATGTTAGATCCCAGTGCAACTAACCAGGTTACGCCCAGATGCTGTACTTTGGATAAACGGTCCCAACCGAAGAAGAATAAACCAATGAAAGTAGATTCAAGGAAGAAGGCCATCAAACCTTCAATAGCCAATGGTGCACCGAAAATATCACCCACATAATGCGAATAATATGCCCAGTTGGTTCCGAACTGGAACTCCATGGTCAAGCCTGTGGTTACCCCTAAGGCAAAGTTAATCCCGAACAGTTTTCCCCAAAACTTAGTCATGTCCTTGTAAATTTCTTTGCCGGAAATCACATAGGTGGTTTCCATAATGGCAAGCAGAAATGCCAGGCCTAAGGTCAGTGGAACAAAAATAAAGTGATACATCGCGGTCATAGCGAACTGGAACCGCGAAAGATCGACCACGCTTTCAGAAATCATCAACGTGTCTCCTTGATTTGGGAAGGATTGCCGGCGATACGCTCGGCGACTTGAGTGTCAAAATCTTTTGGAATAGTAGGCGCATCAAACCAAATATTTTTAATTACCAGAAGTAGAATGATCTTGATAATTAAAATCGCAGTAATCTCTCTTACTGTTTTTTGGTTTAAATTTTTAGAAACTAAGCTCATGTGAACAAGCCTATTATGTGGTTTGTTATATATTATTAATCGATTGTAACTAAAAAATAAATAGACCAAATAGTTTAAATAAATATATATTTATAAGTTATTGAAAATATTAATAATATATTATTAAAAGTTTGATAATTATTCTAAATATTTGTGATTATTTTGTGTAAACAAAGGATTATTTAAATCTGACTAAAATGGTTGGAATTTATTTTTTAATCTTATTAATTCTGATTATTTTGCTGGGTTTTTTATTCGGTTTTTATTCTAATTAAAATAGTCAGGATTAATTAAAAAAAAGAACCCACATCAGGCAGGCTCTTTTCTAATATGAAATTTTGGGAAGGTTTTAGAAGTCGTAACGCATACCGACCGATAGTCCGAAGCTGTCTTCACCACGTGCGCCAGCCACTGCATTACTACGGCCTTGTGCCCAAGGTGTCAGATTTGAGTTTTCATCATTCAATACACTGGCCAGATTGCTGTAGATGCGGACTGCTGGGTCAAGACGATGTTCAATTCCAATCGCCAGTAAAGTAGCATTGGCATCATCGGCATCTACATCACGGTGAAAGACCTGTCCACGCAATGAGGTCTTGGCTGCTAATTTATATTCACCCGCGATGCCAAAAACCTGAGCATCAGGATTGACTTCGGTATTGTTATGCTGAAGGAACTGATACAGACCACCGAGTTTCAAGTCTGGCGTGATTTTGTAGGCACTTGCAATCCGGAAACCATCACGTTCACCACGACTGGCTTCTTCTTCATAATGTTCATATGCCGCTGCAAAATCAACTTTATCTTTTTGGTAGGTAAGGGCAAGGTCATAAGCCTTATCTTTATCTTTTTCACCATCCTTAGAAACATCCGGGCTGTTGGCTTCATGTAGGGAAAGTGCACCCAGAACATTAAATCCATTGCCGAATTTTGGTGATTTATATTCAATGCTATTGGCATTACGTTCATCAAAACGCAGATTCCCTACACGGGTCACGTTACGTACATCGCCGACCATATCTCCAAAGAAGTTAACTGGACTGCGTGCCACTTTAAATGGACTATCGAAACGGCCGATCCGTGCCTGACCGAACTCACCTTTTAAACCGACAAAGGTATCACGAGTAGCAAACTCGACATCATCATTTGCAGAGCCACTGGCAAAGTTAATTTCCTGCTCAATCTGGCCAAATACGGTCATGCCATTTTCAAGTGTCTGTTCAGCTTTAAATCCAAGGCGTGATGCATTGGAGGAAATTCCAACTTCATTATAATCTTGGCCATCATCTAGATAATCTAAAGACACATGTGCACGTCCATAGACTTTGACATCAGCAGCGACTGCCATGAGCGGTGTGAAAACGCTCGCCCCAATTGCGAAAATGCAAAGTGATTTTTTCATATAAAGCTCCAATCAGACTTTTTTAGGTCTTTTGAGGTGTATGCAGTAGCTCGGTCTTGGCTACCATCCTGTATTGGTGCTCAGTATTGAGGATGAATAAGTCAGTATGGTTAAGGAAATATTGCAGATCTATGAAATCTAAAAAGGGAGCAATTTTAATTTTTAAGATTCTGTGCAGGATTTTTTTTGCTTTAGTTAAAGCTGATCAAGTGAATGAGAAATACTGTTCTTAACAAAATTATTTGAGATGAATTCTGTATTTATTGATAATGATAAAAAATGAAAAATAAGGCATAAAAAATGGAGCCGAAGCTCCATTTTTAAGGACGAAGAATGAATTAAAGAGCAGCTTTAATTTTCTCTGCCAGTTGTTTGATTTTTTCCTGATCACCCATTTGTGCAGCATGTTTGCCAAGGTTGTGCAAAGAGGTAGGTACCAGGTGGAAATGAACATGCGGAACAGTCTGACCCGCCGCAGCGCCAGAGAGCTGCATGAGTACAATGCCATCTACACCTAAACCTTTTTCAATCGCTTTGGCAATTTTTTGCACCACCTGAATGGTATAGGCTGCAACTTCAGGATCCAGGTCAAGCAAGGTAATTGCTGGAGTTTTAGGAATGACCAGAGTATGACCATCGGCCTGTGGCATGATGTCCATAAATGCAAGAACTCGGTCATCTTCATACACTTTAATTGCTGGAAGTTCATCACGCAGAATTCGTGCAAAAATATTTTGGTCATCGTAAGTCATAAGTGCATTCCTTGAGCAGAATTGAATTGTATTATTTACAGTTCAATTCTTTCTGACGTTCTTTGATCGCGTCAAGACGTTGCTGCTCTTTTTCTGAAAATTTTGGCTTGGTTGTGTAGCAATTATCATTAAACTTTGCTTTTGCTTCAGGATCCTTGAAACAGAAACCTTTTGATGCATAAATGACATCATGGTCATTTTTCAATTTTTTGCATTCCTGTTCAGATGCAAGAACCGATGTTGAAGCCCCAAACAAAGTTGCAGAACCGACGAGTGCTGCAACAAATAACTTATTCATAAGAGTTTCCTCAGGTATCACTGCATGTGGCTAGTCTATAGTCACAATATTAGGTTTGTTTATTATTATTCAATGGCGAGATATTACTCAATGGTAATATTACTCCATGATTCATACATTTTTACAGCACTGGAAAAGTCACTATTTTTATCCGACAGATTGCTAGCAGCTTGCACCAGACTTTGACCTAAAGCGAGAAGTGGTACTGCCAGTTTGGCATCGCGCGCAAGATCAAGTGCAATGCCTGTATCTTTGGCTAAAAGAGGCAGGGCAAAGGTAACAGGGAAGCTACGGTTCAAAACACGCTGTGGTAAAACGGTTTCAGTCACATTGCTTTTACCGCTTGATGCATTGATACAATCCAGCGCTTCATTCAGGTCAACGCCGTGCGCTTTCAGCGTGGTAAAGCCTTCTGCTGCTGCACACAGGTTTACAGCCAGTAACATATTATTTACCGCTTTTACCGCAAAGCCGGCACCTGATGTCCCCACATGCTTGATCAATTTGCCAAACGCCTGCATCGCTGGCAGGGCTTTTTCAAAGCCTTCCGCATTACCGCCGACCATCACAGTCAATGTGCCATTTTCCGCACCAATGGTCTGGCCACTCACAGGCGCATCCAGGAAAATCACACCCTGTTCAGCCAGTGCTTCTTCTAAGCGTCGGGCAGCGTCAGGAACACCGCTGGTACAGTCTACCCAGATACTGCCAGCTTTAAGGCTGAGGCCTTGGACTAATGCTTCAACATCGGCACTGGTCGGCAGGCAGGAAAAAATAATATCTGCCTGAACTGCCTGTTCTAAAGCGACAGCTTGGGTGCCATATTCAGCAGCATGTTCTTCAGCCTTGGCAAAAGTACGGTTCCAGACATAAACTGTCTCAAAATGCTTGGGTAAATGCGCTGCCATGCGATAACCCATTGCGCCTAAACCAATAAATGCCACTGACTGAATCATGTCATACCCTCTGAATAAAATAATAAATACCTGAAAATTGCCGGCTCTTCCGGAATTAAGCATCTATCCGGGTTGAGCGTTGTGCCAGCCAGGTGGTCAGTTTCGGCCAGAATGTATTGGCTGTTTTCTGATTGGACATCAGTCCAAGATGACCACCCGGGATAAGAGTAAACGTCTTATCGGTACTACTTGTCAATTCCATCAAAGGTTTAGCTGACTGTTCCGTAACAATCTGATCGGTTTTCCCAGCCCCGACCAGTAAGGAGCAGTTGATATTTTTTAGATCAATCGTTTGGCCGTTTAAAGTCATCGAGCCATTTTTTAAAGGATTTTGCAGCCATAAGTGCAGCACCATGTCCTGATTGATTCCACCCGGATAATCAATCATCTTGTTCAAAAAATTGCCCATGGTGGCATGTTCATAGACATCTTCAACATTTTCCAGGTTCATCAAAAACTGCTTCTGGCTTTTAAACCAGCCAATCGGATCAAGGAGCTTAAATCCCAATGCATTGATGATGCCGGGCGAATGAATATATTCCTTAGGAATCAATCCTTGATGAATCGCCTGTTGCAGGGTTTTATTTTTGGAAATGAGCTTGTTGGTGATGCTAAAAAGCTTGCCAACGCGACCGGATGCATAACTGTCAATCGGGCTACCCAGTACAATCAGGTTTTTAACATGTTCAGGGGAATGTAGCGCAGTATAAAGCGTGACAAAAATTCCAGCCATACTCCAGCCATGCAAGGAAATAAACTGACTGCCTGAATGCGAGCAGATTCGTTCAATAGCCTGAGGAATCGCGCCGTCGATAAAAGACAGGAAATTCAAGTGACGGTGTTTATAACGGAAACGTTTCCATTCCACTAAATAGACATCAAAACCGCTATGCTGAAAATGCTTGACTAGTGAACGGTAAGGATACAGATCATAAATATCCATATTAATCGCAAGAGGGGCAACAAAGACTAACGGCTCACGGTACTTTTTTTCAGGCGCTGCATAATAGCGAATTTTGCAGAACTCAGTCGCAGCAATATATTCAAAGGGCGTTTTTTGCGAAAGAATCAGGGAAGACGAGTTAAATAACCGTGCATTCAGGTGTTTTAATTTTTTCTTCTGGCGTTGAATATTTTGTTTGAACTGAATCATGTAAATAATTTATCCGTATACAAAGGAGAATTGGTCGAAGTCTAAGCAATAATTGCTTATTATGCCTTGACCTGAAATAGCTTAGACGCTCAAAATGTTGGCAATTTTTTACAAAAGGCAGCCTTTGGGCTGAAGTAAAGTGATGAGCCAGCAAGACGATTTTAACTATCAATTAGAAACTTTAGCCATCCGTACCGGTCACACCCGCAGCTTCGAGGGTGAGCATGGTGAACCGATTTTTCTAACATCGTCATTTGTTTATGAAAATGCGGCTGAAGCCGCAGCGAAATTTTCAGGCCAGGAGCCGGGTAATATTTACTCTCGCTTTACTAATCCAACTGTTGCCATGTTTGAAAAGCGTCTGGCTGCCTTAGAAGGCGCAGAACGTGCTGTTGCGACCAGCTCTGGTATGGCTGCGATTATGGCAGTGGCGATGGCTTACCTGAAAGCAGGCGATCATGTGATCTGTTCACGCGCCGTATTTGGTTCAACAGTTTCTTTATTTGAAAAATACGTGGCTAAATTTGGTGTCGTAGTTGAGTTTGTCGATCTGACTGATCTGGATGCATGGAAAAATGCCATCAAGCCAGAAACCAAATTACTCTTTGTTGAATCTCCGTCAAACCCATTGGCTGAAGTGGCAGATATTCAGGCTTTGGCAGATATTGCACATGCCAATGATGCATTGCTCGCGATTGACAACAGCTTCTGTACACCAGTGTTACAACAACCACTCAAATTTGGTGCAGACTTAGTCGTATATTCTGCGACTAAATATCTGGATGGCCAAGGCCGTGCACTCGGTGGCGCTGTAGTAGGTAACCACAAACTGCTTGAAGAAATCTTCGGTTATGTACGTACCACTGGTCCTTCTATGAGCCCGTTTAATGCCTGGGTATTCCTGAAAGGTCTGGAAACTTTACGTTTACGTATGCGTGAGCATTCTGCCAATGCACAAAAACTGGCAGAGTTCTTAAATGCGCATCCGAAAGTAGAAAAAGTTTACTATGCGGGTTTGCCTGAACATATTGGTCATGAACTGGCTGCAAAACAACAAACCGGTTTCGGTGGTATCGTATCTTTTGAAGTGAAAGGCGGTCGTGAAGGTGCCTGGAAAGTAATCGACAATACCCAGTTCATTTCAATCACTGGTAACCTGGGTGATGTGAAATCAACGATTACTCATCCAGCAACAACCACGCATGGTAAATTGTCCCCAGAAGCCAAAGCAGCAGCGGGTATTCGTGAAGGTTTAATTCGCGTTTCTGTTGGTTTGGAAGAGATTGATGATATTATTCGCGACATTACACGTGGTTTAGATCTAATCTAATTTTATAAATATATGTTCGGAGATCTTTATGAACATTAATATGTTGATGCAGCAAGCACAGCGCATGCAAAAAGAAGTCGAAAACAACATGAAAAAAGCCAAAGAAGAGCTTGCGCAAACTGAAGTGCATGCTGAGGCTGGTGGCGGTCTGGTGAAAGTTACCATGACTTGCCGCAATGTGGTGAAACGTATCGAAATCAATCCTGAACTGTTACAGGACGATCCAGATATGATCGAAGATCTAATTGCAGCAGCGATGAATGATGCAGCGCGTCAAGCAGAAGCGATCTCTGAAGAGAAAATGAAATCTGCAAACTCAGGTATGGGCTTACCACCTGGTCTGGCTGGTTTATTCTAAGGAAGTATGCGCAATGTTTAGTGATCGTTTTGATCAACTGGTTCAAGCATTACGCATTTTGCCAAGCGTTGGGCCGAAATCGGCCCAGCGTATGGCTTTGCATTTAATCATGAAAAATCGTGAAGGGGCGATCGGTCTGGCACATGCCTTAACTGAAGCAACCGATCATATTCATGAATGCTCGATCTGCCATTCATTGACAGAAGATGAAGTCTGTAATATCTGTACCTCACTTGAGCGTGATGATGAACTGCTTTGTGTAGTAGAATCACCGGCAGATGTCATGGCAATTGAGCAAAGCGGCAGTTTCCGCGGTAAATATCATGTTCTGGGTGGTCATCTGTCACCTCTAGATGGAATCGGGCCTGAAGAAATCGGTATTCCCTATTTACTGCAACGCTTAAGTCAGGGACAGATCAAGGAAGTGATTCTGGCTACCAATGCGACTGTTGAAGGACAAGCAACCGCACATTATCTGGTTGAAGCCAGTAAACATTTACCGGTGCAAATGACGCGTATCGCTCAAGGGGTGCCTCAAGGCGGAGAACTGGAGTATGTCGATAGTCATACATTGAGTCAGGCAGTGCATAACCGGATGCGAATTAAGTGAAATATTAATTATATTCTCTTAATATAAAAAATATATTATTAAAAATATAAACTAGATAAGCTATATTCGAAAAATATGGAACAAAAAGTGTGATTTGGTTGTCATATTTTTATATAAAAATTCTATATATCGGGTAATATAGCTTCATCGAGCATCTAATTTTAGACTCAGTCTTTATGTTTCAATTTATTCAACATCAGCACGACTTAAATTATGTCCTGAACCTTATGGATCAAAATCCGGTCTATGGCCTGGATACAGAATTCATTAAGGTAGACACCTTGTGGCCAAAACTTGGTGTTTTCCAAATTAATGTCAACAACAATGTCTACCTGCTGGATGGAACAACACTGGATCTGAGTGAATTTCTGAACAAGATCTTTAATGCTCAACAGAATATTTTCCATGCCTGCAGTGAAGATATTGACCTGATTTATCATTACACCCAGAAAAAAGCCCTGAGCAATGTCTTTGATACACAGGTCGGCATGTCATTCCTCGGACATGGTTTGCAGGTCAGCTATCAGAATGCCTTGAAACAGATGCTGGATGTCGATATTGAAAAAGATCAGACCCGCTCTAACTGGCTGGCACGGCCTTTAAGCTCTGAGCAGTTACTGTATGCAGCCAATGATGTGCATTATCTGGTGCAACTGTCGGATAAGGTCAAACAGGATCTGGAAAGCAAATATCTGCTCGATTTCGCTCTTGAAGATTGCCGTTTTCTGACCCATGAAATTGGTGAAGAAACACCGACTGCCTTGCTTTATCAGGATGTCGGTAATTATCGTCATTCACGCCGTCAATTAATGCAGTTACAACAACTGGCTGTATGGCGTGAACAGATTGCCAAGGCGTTGAATCAGCCACGTAGTTTTATTCTGAAAAACTCGACCATGATTGATCTGGTAGAGAAATTCCCGCGCAATAATTTTCAGCTCAGTCAGATGAAAGACATCCGGGCCAATATTGTCCGTGAACATGGCAAGACTATTTTGGATCTATTGAAATTCTTGCCTGACCAAGCCGACTGGCCATTACGTCTGGCACGTCCAATCCGCCATTCATCCAGAGAGATTGGCGAGAAGGTCGAAACAATGATCCAGAATATATCCAATGAAATCTCTGTACCGAAAGAAGTGCTGATGCGCAAGAAATGGCTGAATGCCTTATATCAGCATGTGGTATGTCATAAGGATGAACAGGATCTGCCAAACTATTTGCTCGGCTGGCGCTATGAGTTATTAACTCTGCCGCTAATTAAGGTACTGCATCAGGATGAGTCTTATCTATCGACTCAGATGAAAGTGGTTGAGTGATTTTTACTGGATTGATTAAAGATAAAGCAATTATACAAAATCACGACTGATGCATTTGAAGCGGCTAATGTTTCTGTCGTTTTTTTGATGTATCCTTGCGATTGTTTTTTCAGAAAAGTCGTTTGAAACATGCAAGTGTCTATCTACAAATCTAGCAAAAAAGATGAAATGTATCTTTATGTGGCGCGTCCTGCAGATGAGAACGAAGCCGAAACATTTGAACCACTAGAGGTATTGGCTGAACCGGTACGTGTGGCGTTTGGTCGTGCGACTTTTGTCATGCATCTTGAATTGAGTGAATCGCGTAAACTGGCACGTGCCAATGTTTTACATGTGATGGATTCAATTTCTACTCGTGGTTTCTTCCTGCAAATGCCACCAGAAGGTTTGATTAACCCGAATGCGCCAGCGCCAGAAGGTCTTCGTGGGGCTTAAGCTCAGTTCAGGAGTTGTGAAATGAATGGTTTTGTAGCTGTATTGGACTCAATTCCTGACCAGAGTATTGCGTTTGCAGTGTATCTGCTGGGCAGTCTGATTGCGTTAGCCTGCTGGTATGGGGTGACCAAGCGCATGCCAAAGGCAATGGGCGGTTTTTTATGGCTATTGGCCTTTGCCGTGCTGTTGACTCCAACCGTTTCTGAAGGCAGCAATGCTTCAGTTGCACCTGCTATTTTCGGGCTGCTGTTTGGTATTCTGACCAAGGAATATGAACTCGTTTGGATTAATGCGTCACTTATTTTATTTGTCATTGGTATCGGGTCTGTGATTGGCTATTGCTGGTCGACCTATGCATCCAGTAAAACGGGTCTTGGGTCAAACAAGAAAAGTTCACCGTTGTAAATAGAAAAATAAGGTTCAATCATGTCTGCTGATATTCAACAATTCTCAGGTACGGATCAGTACATTGCCACTGACAGTTTAAAACTAGCTGTGAAAGCTGCGCGTAGTTTGCAAAAACCCTTGCTGGTTAAAGGTGAGCCGGGTACAGGTAAAACCTTGTTGGCTGAACAGGTGGCACAAAGCCTTGGACTGAAGCTGATTACCTGGCATATCAAATCAACGACCAAGGCACAGCAGGGCCTGTATGAATATGATGCGGTATCACGCTTACGTGATAGTCAGTTAGGTGATGATCGCGTTTATGACATCAAGAACTACATCAAGCCGGGTAAACTCTGGGAAGCATTTACCAGTGAAGAACGCTGTGTATTGCTGATTGATGAGATCGATAAAGCAGATATCGAGTTCCCAAATGACTTGCTACACGAACTCGACAAGATGTCTTTCTTCGTTTATGAAACGGGGGAAACCATTACTGCGACTCAGCGTCCGATTGTCATCATCACTTCAAATAACGAGAAAGAACTTCCAGATGCCTTCCTGCGCCGTTGTTTCTTCCACTATATCGAGTTTCCGGATGAAGCGACCATGCGTGAAATTATCGATGTACATTTTGAGAATATTTCAGCAACGCTGGTGAATGAAGCTCTGCAAGTCTTCTTCAAGTTACGTCAGATTCCAGGCTTGAAAAAACCACCTTCAACTTCAGAACTGATCGACTGGCTAAGCCTACTCATGGCAGATGATATGCCGGAAGACATTTTAAGAAATACCGACAAGTCCAAAGCGATTCCGCCTTTGTACGGCGCGCTGATCAAAAATGAGCAGGATGTACAACTGCTTGAACGTCTAGCCTTTATGTCGCGTCGCTAAGGGAGAAACACGCATGTTTGTGCGATTGTTTTATACCCTCAGAAAATATGGCGTACCAGTTTCCACCCGTGAGCTGATTGATCTGAATCAAGCGGTGGCGGCAGGCGTGGTTTTTGCTGATCAGGGCGAGTTCTATCAGCTTGCTAAAACTGTGATGGTCAAAGACGAGCGCTACTTCGACAAGTTCGATCGCGCCATGAAAGATTACTTTGATGGTATCGCGACTTTTGATCTGGATGAACTGCTGAATCAGGTGCATAAACTACCCAAAGACTGGTTTGATCTGGAACTTCTGGAAAAGCACTTAACCCCTGAACAGCGTGAAGAACTGAAAAAAGCCGGATCGCTGGAAGAACTGATGAAAATGCTGGAAGAACGCTTGCGCGAACAGCATAAAAAACATCAGGGCGGGAATAAGATGATTGGTACTGGTGGCACATCGCCATTTGGTGCCTATGGTGATCATCCTGAAGGTGTGCGCATTGGCGGGCCGGGGCGTAAACGTTCCGCCGTCAAAGTCTGGGAACAGCGTCAATACCGTAATCTGGATGATGATCAGATTCTTGGTAGTCGTCAGATGCAGATGGCACTGCGCCGTTTGCGTAAGTTCGCTCGTCAGGGTGCGGCTGAAGAACTGGACATTGATAGTACTATTCGTGAAACCGCCAAACAGGGGATTCTGGATGTGCAATTGGTGCCGGAGCGTCGTAACCGTATTAAAGTACTAATGCTGTTTGATATCGGTGGATCAATGGATGCGCATATCGCTCAGTGTGAAAAACTGTTTAGCGCCGCTAAGACCGAATTTAAGACTCTGGAATATTTCTATTTCCATAATTGTCTATACGACTATGTCTGGAAAGATAATGTCCGTCGTTCCAGCTCGCGCATGAATACCTGGGATCTGTTCAATACCTATGGACGGGATTACCGGGTGATTGTAGTGGGTGATGCCAGCATGGCACCCTATGAGTTGAACTCCGTCGGTGGTTCGGTCGAATATATGAATGATGAGGCAGGACAGGTCTGGTTACAGCGTCTGCGTCAGCATTTTGATAAAACCGCTTGGCTCAATCCTGAAGAAGAAAAATACTGGCATTACACGCATACTATTGGCCTGATTAAGCAAATCTTTGAAGATCATATGTTTCCAATGACCTTAAAAGGTATTGAGGATATGACCAAATATCTGGCGCGTTGATTCCATTTATCTATAAGTGACTTTATCTATAGTTATTAGTGCTTTAAAACGAATTATTCTAGTATAAAGTCACTTATTATACCTTATTCCAATATTCAGGAATTATTATGGCTCATCAAATTAATAGTATTGCGTTGCCCAATGAAGAGGGTTTCTTTGGTCAATATGGCGGTCAGTTCATTCCACCGGATCTAAAACAGGCCATGGATGACATCAATGTTGCCTATCAGGAAATCCGTCAAACTGAAGAATTTCAAAATGAATTAAAAGACCTGTTTGCTAACTATGTCGGCCGTCCTAGCCCTTTGTTTCATGCTAAACGCCTTTCTGACCAGTTAGGTGGAGCACAGATCTATTTAAAACGTGAAGACCTGAATCATACCGGTGCACATAAAATCAATCACTGCCTGGGTGAAGCACTGCTGGCGAAATATATGGGTAAAACCAAAGTCATTGCAGAAACCGGTGCAGGTCAGCATGGTGTAGCATTGGCTACTGCATGTGCTTTGGTGGGTATTCCATGTGAAATTCATATGGGCCAGGTGGATATCGAAAAAGAACATCCAAACGTCGTAAAGATGAAAATCTTGGGTGCTAAGCTGATTTCTGTGACGCGTGGTACTGCGACCCTTAAAGATGCAGTCGACAGTGCTTTTGAAGAATACTTGAAAGATCCGAAAAACTATATCTATGCGATTGGTTCGGTGGTAGGACCGCATCCATTCCCAATGATGGTGCGTGATTTCCAGTCCATTATTGGCGATGAAATCAAGGTTCAAACCAATGAACGCTTCGGTGCAAACCCAGACTTTGTGGTGGCATGTGTGGGTGGTGGTTCAAATGCCATGGGGGCATTCACGGCATTCCTGAATGATCCAGAAGTGAAACTGGTGGGGGTAGAGCCTGCAGGTCATGGCTTAAATACTGATAAGCATTCCGCAACGCTGACTTTGGGTAAACCAAGCCAGTTGCATGGTATGGCCTGTTATGTACTCGAAGATGAGCAGGGTGAGCCTTTACCTGTGCATTCGATTGCTTCTGGGCTGGATTATCCAGGCGTAGGGCCACAGCACAGCCTGCTGAAAGATCTAGGTCGTGTGGAATACACTACAGCAACAGATCAGGAGTGTCTGGATGCCTTTATGACCCTGTCACGCGTTGAGGGAATTGTGCCAGCATTAGAAAGTTCACATGCAGTGGCTTGGGCAATTCGTGAAGCGGGTAAACTGCCTAAAGAGACTAAGATTGTAGTGAATCTTTCAGGTCGTGGTGATAAAGACTCTGACTATGTCGCAGAGAAACTCGGTCTTTAATTTGATCTAATAATCAAAAAATCCCAGTCTTAAGGCTGGGATTTTTTATATCTAATCTGGTTTTGATATGACATTGTCATTTGTTTGTAATGACATTTTGAGTTTGAGTCTTAATTTACGTATTCAACTAAGAAAGAATTTTAGCCTGAAATATATTGTTGTAACTGATCAATCAGCTTACGTTGATCTTCCATTGCAGCTTTGACCAAGTCACCAATCGAAATCAGGCCAATCAGTTTGTCATTTTCAACTACAGGTAAGTGGCGTAAATGGCGGTCAGTCATTAATGCTAAGCAGTCTTCAACAGAAGTTGCAGAAGTCACGGTTATGACTTTAGGTGTCATAATTTCATTGACCGTGGTATCAAAAGAGGTTCTTTGCATCAATGCGATTTTACGGGTGTAATCACGCTCTGACAAAATGCCGACCACACTATCTTCGTGGGTAACGACCAGCGCCCCGATTCCTTTTTCTGCCATCAGGCTAATTGCTTCTAAAACTGTAGAGTCTGGACGGATGGTATAAACTGCCTGATGTACTTTATCACCGAGCACTTGTGCTACGTTGGTCATTCTATTGAGTCCTTTTTATCTAATTATTATTAGTCCTAGAGTATGTATCCAGCTGAACATCTCTAGGTGTCTATTTTATGTCTTTATAAATAACATGTTTTTAGGCAAAGTGCAGTCTTTGTTGTGAAAAAAACAGGTGACGCATCTGTGGAATGGATAACTTTAGTTTAGTGCCATTGCCGCTACATAAAGTAGGTGTCACGGCTAGTCGGGACAGTGTAGGTAACAAGTTGTTTTCGAAATCTTCCGGGTTGATTCTACGGGGTACATAACCTGGCCAATGTTCCTTGGCATAATTTTTGGCATCCAGAGAATTAAGCCAGAATGGAAAAATATAATCTTCCTGATCACGCATCATCGCCCAACCCTGATGATAGACGCCCCACAAAACGCCGCAATACATCATAGATTTGAGGATGGTGAGCCTCAAAAGAAAGTTTTTACAAATCGGGTCGTATTGAATAATTTTTCGCATTGTCGTTAAAATAAAGTGCTATTAGAGTTCAGCTCTATTCTAGAAAGTTCCAGTGAAATTACTGTTTCAGCTTTGCAAGCAATCGTAATAAATTATGTCTTAATTGCAGTATTTCGAAAAAATGGCGTAAAAAAAACGTCACCGAGGTGACGTTTCTTCAGGCTTGCATGGTGGCCATGTTCTGCCAGTATTGTGCTTTTAGTGAATCTCGTTCTACACGAAAACCTTGATAATACAGTTCAGCTAAAAAGAGAGCTGCTTTACCGTGACCGGCGCGCGCTGCATCTTCTAATTGTTTTACTGCATCGACAAAGTTCATTTGCGATTGAATGGTATTCACTGCATCTGCATACAGATGTTCCAAATCATGTTGAGAGATATTCTGCATAATATAAAAACTCCTTAATTTTAATTATGATTTCGGATAGACTTTTAAGTCTAAATACAAATATAACTTAGTATTATTAAACTAATATTACAGAATAATGGAAAAGTCAACTATATCAGCTTTCCTGTTTACTTAATTTATAGTTTGTACGATCAAACTATACACACTTGGAAGTTTGGTTGGTATAGATTTTAACAATAGAACAAAAGAAAAGGAGAACAACATGATGCAAAGAACTCTTGAAGGGCTCAGTTTTGATATGCCCCCAACAGCCAGTCAGATTACAGAATTGGCGCATGTACACCGTAAAAAACTGGATGAGGCAATTTATGACAAATATACCCATCTAGGTGATTACAGTCTGGCTCAACGTAAAGAAGTTTATGATTTTACCCGCGCTCTGGACGAAACCCAGCGTGCAGAGTTTTATAGTCACTATAATGATGAATTGGTCCGAATTGCAGATGAAGATCGACTGCATCCACCTGAAGCAGAAGCCGGCTTAAGCAAGTTTGCAATTTTACTGGTTTTAGGTCTGGTGGCTATGGTCATTGCCTGGAGTGTGTACGAATTGTTGAAATCCTAACCGATTTATAGTCATATCGAGATGTGTATTTATACTGGTCATTCAATCTTTGACTTGAACTTCATGGGGCCCAGCCATACACTAGCTTCAACTTGAGGTAGTGTATGGCTATAGATAGCAAAAAATTAAGCGATTTTCTGAATAAAATTAAGCTTGAACAAATTTATAATGCGGTTGTTATTTTCATTGTGGCATTAATCTTATGCCTGGCCACATTTGCCATTTATCGTCCACTGACGACTTCCCAATTTAATTTACTTCAGCAACTTGCAGAACAGCAGAGCTTGCCCCAAACCCAGAATATGGCTCAGACTTTGCTGCAACAGCAACGCATCCATCGCGGTCAATATCTTAAATTGATGCAGGCGTATCAACAGGAATCTCTACGGGCTCGTCAGCTTCCGCCGGTTTCTGTGGATATGCCTTAGGTATTGGAATCGTATTCGGTAGTGGTGTAGAAGGATCTAACAGGTTCTGTTCCAGTCGTAGTTTTAATGCTTCTTTATCTAATTCTTGGCTTACCACGACCAGTGTCAAGCGTTCTGGATGCAGATGTTTGCGCACAGCATTTTGCACATCTGCTGCGGTAATTTTGGCTAGACGTTCTGGATAGCGTGACAGATAGTCGGCTTGCTCTGCATAAAAGCCCATCGTGCCTAACTGGGCATTGATCGTGGCATTGCTGCTGTAATTATTCGGAAATGCTCTTAACATCCCGGCTTTGGTTTCTTCTAGGCGCTTAGTATCAATCGGCTGATTTACAAAGTTGATAAAAGCCTGATGTGCGACCTGAATGCTATCTAGCAATTGATCTTGTCTAGTGGAATAACGGAAGCTAAATATACCGGGTGCCTGACTAAAGCTGAATGTACTATAGGCACCATAGGTATAGCCGCGTTTTACCCTTAATTCCTGCATTAATACTGCATTAAATCCGCTACCACCAAACATGCGATTAGCCACTTCTAGAGCAAGCCGATCTTCAGTAAAACGGTTTGGTCCTAAGTGGCCGAAGGTCACATGCGCTTGGGATGAGTTATAAGGCAAATGCACGATATCAAAACCCGATTTTTCTTCAGGTTCAGCTAATGCAACAGCTTTCTGTCCTTGAGGCAAATTGCCTGCAATTCGTTCAGAAAGTTCCAGTGCCTGTTTAGAACTGAGTTTGCCGGTAATGGCAATATTCATGTTTTGTGCTACCAGAAACTGGTCGCGGAATTTTTTCAGTAAATCAGCCGTAATTTTTTTGGTACTGCCAATGGTGCCGGTAATGGGTTCGGCATAAGGATGCTGACCATACAATGCCCGATAAAACCGGATATCCATCAGTTTGCTTGGATTTTCCTGAAGCTGTTTTTGTCCTACTTGAGTATTGCTGAGTGCTAATTGAATACTGGAAGGCTTGAATGTAGCGTTTTTGAGAACTTCCATCATCATGCCCAAAGCAGGTTCCATTTTCTTGGGATCTGACAAAGTTCGCAGGCGAACGACAAACATATCGCGATAAGCCTGTACGCTAAATTGTGCGCCTGTGGCATCAAAGACTGAAGCTACCTGTGCGGCCGTATATTTATCTGTTCCTTCGCGCATCAGTTTGGCTGCTGTGCTGGATAAGCCAAATAAACCTTTAGCAATTTCCTGATCTCGTGCTGATCCGGCATTAAAGGTCAGTTGAATATCGACCATAGGTAAATCACGGGTTTCAACAAATAAAGTGCGAACTTTGTAGTGATTATTCAGGTCATGAATAAAAGGTGCTTGAAATGCCTGCTTTTGATTAATGTTTTTTAAACTTTGCAGGAGAGGGATCGCTTGTAACTGACTGGGATTATCATTCAGATCAGGTTGGGTATCTAAATAATTTTCTGCCCAAAGGCTTGAACTGAGGCTTAAGCTGGTTAAAAGGATAAGAGAGCGAACTTTAGACATTGTAATAACCATTATTGAGCTTTCTGTTCAGGCAAAAGGTAGAGCGTACTTAAATTTTCACGGACAAAATAGGCATTAGCAACCCGCTGAATGTCCTCTGCACGGACACTGTCATAATGCTGAGGCAGTTCATCCATCAGGCGGTAACTCAATCCGTTTACTTCAAGGTTTCCAATCATTTTGGCCTGTCCGCTCAGACTGTCCTGACTATAAATCAGATTTGAAATAAAGCGTGTGCTGATCCGTGCCAGTTCATACTCAGAAATAGCTTCAGTTTTTAATAAATCAATTTCTTTCTGGATGGCCGTTTGTGCTTCTGTCAGATTTACACCTGGAGCCGGAAGTGCGGAAATACCAAACAGGCTATCTCCACGGTTATAAGGATCATAGGATACACTCACAGAAGTAAGCACTTTGCGGTCGCGAACCAGACGACCCTGCAGGCGGGAAGAAATTCCACTATCCAGCAGGCTGTGGATAATGGTTAGGGCATAGGCATCTTGAGGATTCTTGGCGGTAGCTAGAGATTTCACATTCCAGGTCATATACAGATTAGGCACCTGAACATTGCTCTCAATTTCCATATGACGATAGCCTAAGCGCTCAAACTCGAGTACATCATTACGTGAGGGTGTGGGACGCGCCGGAATATCACCGAAATATTTCTGTACCTGAACGAGAGCTTCTTGCACATCTAAATCACCGACAATCACCAGAATGGCATTATTCGGGCTATACCAGTCTCGATACCATTTTTTAACATCACTCAGCTGAATATTATTAAGCGTTTTCATGTGACCAATCACGGGCTGACGATAGTGACTGGTGGGATAACTGATCCATCTAAAGCGTTCAAATGCCTGGGCACGCGGATTATCATCAGTATGCTGACGCCGTTCTTCCATTACCACTTTAATTTCCGGATCAAAATCTTGCTGGCGTAACAACAGGTTGTTCATACGGTCAGATTCGAGTTCGAGCGCCATCGGAAAATAAGCTTTGGGATAGAGCTGATAATAGTTCGTGTAATTGGTAAAGGTTGCGGCATTAATACTGCCGCCATAAATCCGGCTTAACCGGGTAAATTCATCATTGGGAACCTTGCTCGTGCCTTTAAACATCATGTGTTCCAAAGCATGAGAGACACCCAGAATATTGCCGGACTCGTCACTACTGCCGACTTTATACCAGATCTGTGTCATCACCATCGGGGAGCGATGATCTTCCCGGATAATGACTTTTAAGCCATTACCTAAATATGTTTCGATGGTGGTGCGGGATAATTCACTCTGGGTTGCGGCATGTACGGGGTTAAAACCGAAACTCAGGAGGAGTACAGCGGCTGGAGAAATCCATTGTTTAATGATTCTGGATAAGGAGGAGATAGCAAAAAAAGATAGGGACACAAAGTCTTCCAATGAATAGATATTTGTATTTAGGATTATTTTTCAGAAATCTTGTATTGAAAGCAACCAAACACTGTTATTTTTTGGTTGTTTATTCATGGATTGGATTGCCCGCTCAAAACACTGCAAGTTATGCTAGAATTCAATTTTTTAACGCAATGCTTTTCAAGGATTCGGCATGCAACAGCAATCTAATGGGCAAAACAAATTTTTGATTGATGCTGATATCGGAGATGATGATGTCACGTTACCGAGTTTACCTGCGGTTAATGTGCCAATTGTAGAAACACCAAGCGCAACTGCTGAGGTTTCTGCACCTGTAGCGACAGAAGCTCAGGAAGAAGAACCTGCTACAAAAGGCGGTTTCTTTAGCCGTATGAAAGAGGGTTTAACCAAAACCCGTAAAAATCTTGCCGATGGGATGGTCAATATCCTGATTGGTGGCAAAGAAATTGACGATGAATTATTAGAAGAAGTTGAAGAACAGCTTTTGGTTGCAGATATCGGTGTTGATGCGACTAAAACGATTATTGCCAATTTGACTGAACGTACTGCACGCGGTGACCTGATTTATTCTCACTCGCTGTATAAAGCGCTTCAGGAAGAACTGGTCGCTCTGCTGGCTCCGCGTGTAAAACCGCTGCATATCGATCCAAACAAAAATCCATATGTAATTCTGGTCGTGGGTGTAAATGGTGTAGGTAAAACCACGACCATTGGCAAGCTCGCAAAACGTCTGCAAGGCGAAGGTAAAAAAGTCATGCTGGCTGCGGGTGATACTTTCCGTGCTGCTGCAACTGAGCAGTTACAGATCTGGGGTGAACGCAACAATATCGCCGTCGTAGCCCAAGGTCATGGTGCTGACTCTGCTTCTGTCATTTTTGATGCTTTCGAAAGTGCACGTGCCAAAGGTGTGGATGTTTTAATTGCAGATACTGCAGGCCGTCTGCATAACAAAGGTCACCTGATGCAGGAATTGACCAAGGTTAAACGTGTCATGCAGAAGATTGATGCGACTGCGCCACATGAAGTGATGTTGGTGGTGGATGCCGGTACAGGACAGAATGCCATTAATCAAGTTGAAATGTTTGATGAAGCAGTGGGTTTAACGGGTTTAACCATTACCAAACTGGATGGTACTGCAAAAGGTGGTGTGCTGTTTAATATTGCCAGCCGTACCCATGTACCGATTCGCTTTATCGGTGTAGGTGAGAAAATTGATGACTTGCGTCCATTCTCGGCAAAATCATTCGTTGCGGCATTGTTTGAAACTGAAAAATAATTAATGCAACTTGCGTCACATAAACTCCGCTAAATGCGGAGTTTTTTTGTTTTTAAGGAGTTTGAATGCTCTAAAAAGCAGCATGAAAAAAACAGCAAATCCTGCCTGCCTAAATAAACCCATTATATTGTATGGAATTTGCCTGGTGATTGAAGTTCAGGCTATATGTAGAGGGTAGAAAATGGCATTACTCAATAAAATTGGGCAGGTATTAACAACTGACCTGACTAAGGATTTTAAATTTCCTAAAAAGAGTAAAGTAGTTGAAAATTTAGAATTCACTTTTGTTGAGAAATTAAAAAAAGTGTCGTGGGATCTATCAGCTAGGTAAGCGTGTGCATTTCAGTCAAGCTTATCTGACCGAGCTGATTCAGGAAGCTGTGCATAGTTGTCCTTCAGCTTATAATTCACAAAGTGCACGCATTATCGTGCTATTTGCCGATTCACATCATCAATTCTGGAACATTGTAAAAGATGTTCAACGCCAGCATGTGCCGGCATCGGTCTACGAGGGGGTTAGAATCAAGCTGGATCAATGTGCAAATGCCTATGGCACGATTTTATTCTATGAAGATCAGCACACCATTCAGCAATTACAGAAGAAGATTCCATTTAGTGCTGATGATTTTCCACTGTGGTCAGAGCAGACTTCCGGCATGGTGCAATTTGCTGCGTGGACTGCGCTGGCAGATGCTGGTCTAGGCGCTTCTTTGCAACACTATAATGCGCAGATTAATCACCCTGTAGATGAGCATTTTAAGATTGATGAAAACTGGTTGCTACGTGCTCAGCTCTGTTTTGGTTCAATTGAAGAAGCAATAGAAGATAACATTGGGTCTGTAAATCCAGACAGCTTCCAGGTATTTAGCTAAGACATGTGATTTTTGAAATTACCATGCGCTAAGGTGGTTGATACAAAGGACTAACCTTAGCATCTCTGGGAATGTTCTATAAATAAAACACATTGTTATCGAAATAAGACTGTTTTAGGTAGTGAAAATGCTTAGGATGATCTTATCGGTTTTTAATAGTCAGAATAGAACGAGGTGAGATCATGGCATTTCTAGATCATATTAAAAAACGCCGTAGTATTTATGCCATTGGGAAAAATGTCAGCCTGGATCAGGCAGAAATTGAGCACATCATTAAAGAGGCAGTGAAACATAGTCCATCATCTTTTAACTCGCAATCTTCACGCGTAGTAATTTTGTTTGGTCAATCACATGATACTTTCTGGCATATTGTGCGTGAAACTTTACGCGACCTGGTGTCAGCAGATGCTTTTGAGGCTACCAATAGCAAAATAGATGGTTTTGCAGCAGGTTATGGAACTGCACTGTTTTATGAAGACCAGAACGTCATTAAAGGAATGCAAGAAAAATTTGCGCTATATGCAGATAATTTCCCGATCTGGTCAGAGCATGCCAGCGGTATCGCTCAGTTTGCAACCTGGACAGCTTTGGCTGAACATAATATTGGTGCATCACTACAGCACTACAATCCGATCATTGATGAAGAAGTGGCGCAAACTTTTAGTATTCCATCGAACTGGAAGCTTCGTGCTCAATTGGTATTTGGTTCAATCGAAGCCCCTCCAGGTGAAAAAACCTTTATGGATGATGCAGAACGATTTAAGACCTTTGCATAATCGATTTAGAGATGAGAAAGAAGTACTGTTAAGTACTTCTTTTTTTTTATATGTGATATAGCAGAAATCAGAAGATAGATAGTCTGATAAATGCTGAGTAAATTGCTGTAGAGACAAAGCATTTGTCATAGAATTGTCATTCATACACGGCATAGTGCAACGAAAATTTTATATATTAACCAGAATGAGTGAGTGAAATGGATTTACGTATCACAGCAGCTGTAGTTGCATTATTGAGCAGCACATCCGCTTTTTCAGCCGTGACATTAACCGTACCTGAAGAAATCAAGATAATCGCAGTGAATGATCAGGAAGTACGTTCAGGTCTATTACGTTCAGATCAAACTTATAAACTGGATGCTGGTACGAATGCGATTAGCGTTCGTTATACTGAATTTTTCCAGCATAATGACAATTCTCATGACATTTTAAAATCTGGCGTAGTAACTGTAAAAACTCCAGAACTTAAAGATGGTGAAGCTTATAAATTGGCTTTAATTAACGCGCCTAAAAATTTTGATGAAGCGAAAAAATATAAAGATCAGCCAATTATTGGTTTATATGATGCAAAAAATCAGCTTCTGGTTCAGCAGGCGGGAGCAAAAGATGCAGCGAAACCATTACTAGGGCAAAGCGTTTTAGGAAAATCTGTGGATTTGACAACGAATAAAGTAATAACTCCAACAAATCAGCCGGCAGCGGTTTACACTCAAACTGCAAGTACACCGAATATTGCTACTGCAAACGTTCAGGAAAATGCATCAGTTGGTCAGCTTGATCAGCAATTAATTCAGTTATGGAAGCAGGCATCTAAAGCTGAACGACAAAAATTTATGAATTGGCTTGGCGAGCAGGAAAATTAAAATTTATTGTTCAATATTAAAAGGGATCGTATGCAACGATCCCTTTTAATAAAAACTAAACCAGTCGAAATTCACATTTGCTTAAAATTTCAGGCCAAAAGTGACTGGAAAAAAGCATTAAAACTGCTAAAAATAGCAATTCAGATTAAAAAATAAACGTACAATGCGCTTTTTTGAATATTTTTAAGAAAAGCTCTTGCACTGGTTCGGAAACTGTATAGAATACGCAGCACACCAACGCAATGCATGAAACGAAACGTTAAGTGGTTGGGTTGGAGCTTAAAACTGACGAGGTTTTAAGTAAGATCATTAAGAGATTATGAAGAACAACTTGTGTGGATTTTTACTGGTTGATTGATCGAAATTATTTTCATTGATTGAATGGTAGAAATTACTCGAAGTTTATTTGAGAAATATTTGTCAGAAAATTGATGAGCCAAGTTTAAGAACTTTACTTATAAAGTTCGAAATGATTTTAACTGAAGAGTTTGATCATGGCTCAGATTGAACGCTGG
>NZ_VPEG01000024.1:0-54163 GCF_013417275.1 Acinetobacter sp. YH16038
GAGAATTGAGACATCAATATGGCAATAAACTGATCCCACCGGGAAGCCGCTCTAAATTTCTGTCCAACATGGTGCACTTTAGCAAGTTGTTCAAAATCCTGTCGCACAACAGGTTTAATTAGCTCATGAAATACGGTATTCTGATGTGACAAAACCTGAATCCTGGTCGTTAAAGTGTTTGTTTGCACTCATATTTTAACTGTTAGGACTCAGGTTTTTTTATTTAAAGCAAACTATGGGACAGCAGTGCCACGAAGACTGCTTTTTTATTGAAATTAGCGGATTATTCCACTTCTACAATTTCAAAATCGTGAGTAATTTCGACCCCACCGTCAGATAGCATTTTACTGGCAGAACAGTATTTCTCAGCAGAAAGTTCTACGGCTTTAGCGACCTGTTTCTCTTTGATGCCTTTACCGCTGACCACAAAGTGTAGATGGATTTTGGTAAATACCGCAGGAATTGTATCGGCACGTTCTGCTTTTAATTCACAGCGAACATCAGTAATCTCCTGACGTGCTTTCTTTAAAATTGTCACAATGTCAAAAGAAGCACAACCGCCCAGACCGGTTAAAATCAGTTCCATTGGGCGAGGACCACGGTTTTCACCGCCATATTCAGGTGAACCATCCATGATGATACTGTGACCACTTTGAGTTTTTGCTTCAAAAGCAACATTCTCTAGCCAATGAACACTCGTTTGCATTGCAACTACCTAAAAAAAGCTATAAATTTACGAAGTAACTGTACACTAACATAAATTGGGTTGATAAGGAATTTCAATCCCACTGTGTGACAAGTTCACATTAGGTCTTGTGCGATCTATAAATTATCCATATTCGGAACTGTAAGCATGACTTCAAACTTTTCACAATTAAGCACAGACGCACTTTCGCCGGGGCAACTACCTGAATCAGTGAAGGCGTTATTAAAACGTGCATATATCAATCGCTATCCAAAACGTACCACGATCGTGGATGCAGGATCAGAATCTAAATCGCTGTATTTAATTCTGAAGGGGTCTGTGTCTATCATTCTTCGTGAAGATGATGAACGTGAGATTGTGGTAGCTTATTTAAATGCGGGAGACTTCTTTGGGGAAATGGGTCTTTTCGAAGCAAATCCACAGCGTACTGCAGAAGTGCGTACTCGTGATGTCTGTGAAATTGCTGAAATTACCTATGAAAACTTTCATGAAATTAGCAAACAATATCCAGATCTAAGCTATGCAGTTTTTGCTCAGCTGGTTCGCCGTCTGAAAAATACCACACGTAAAGTGACTGACCTGGCATTTATTGATGTATCTGGTCGTATCGCACGTTGTCTGATTGACTTGTCATCTCAGCCAGAAGCGATGATCTTGCCAAATGGCCGTCAAATCCGTATTACCCGTCAGGAAATTGGCCGTATTGTAGGCTGTTCACGTGAAATGGTCGGCCGTGTTCTAAAAACTCTAGAAGAACAGGGCATGATTGAGACCGATGGTAAGGCGATTCTGATTTTTGATGCATCGCTGGAAGAACCTGAAGTGGTAGGTGCTGGCGAGTTCGAAGACGAATAAGTCAAAAGCGTGATAAAAAGCAAATCTTCGGGTTTGCTTTTTTTATTCCTGTTTAAAAATTTCAGCCTGATTCAGAACATAACAAATTGGCACAAGCTTGTTAGAAAAGATGATTTAAGTCCGTCTTATAATTCCGATAGGCTATAGCACACTTGCTCTTGATAAATAACAGATAAACTTAAAGGACATTTTTATGCAATTCAGACCATTGGCGGATACGGGAATCTTAGTGCCAGAAATCTGTTTGGGCACCATGACTTTTGGTGAGCAGAATACTCAGGAAGAGGCTTTTGAGCAATTAGACTATGCCTTGGAGCAAGGTTTATATTTCTGGGATACCGCAGAAATGTATCCAGTGCCACCCAAGCCGGAAACCCAAGGTGCAACTGAACGCATCATTGGTAACTGGATTGCTTCACGGGGTGGTCGTGACAAACTGTTTTTAGCTTCGAAAATTGCGGGTCCGTCACAAGGTGGGAGCCATATCCGTGATGGTCAGACCCGGTTTGTGGCAGATGAGATTGCATCAGCAATTGATAATTCATTGTCACGTTTGCAAACTGATTATATCGACCTGTACCAATTGCACTGGCCTCAGCGCGCAACCAATTTCTTTGGTAAGCTTGGCTATGGCAATGCAGAAGCTGCAGATGATCGTGCAGTAACGAATCTGGAAGAAACCTTGACTGCTTTGCATGACGAAATTAAGAAAGGTCGTATCCGTTATATTGGCCTGTCCAATGAAACACCTTGGGGCACCATGAAGTTCCTGCATCTGGCAGAGAAATTGGGACTTTCTAAATTTGTTAGCGTGCAAAATCCGTATAGCTTGCTGAATCGGACTTATGAAATTGGTATGTCGGAAATTGCCAAATACGAAGGTGTAGGTTTGCTGGCTTATTCTCCACTGGCATTCGGTTATCTGACTGGTAAATTCCGCAATGGTGCACGTCCAGCCAATGCACGTGTGACTTTATTTTCACGTTTTAGCCGTTATAGCAATCCGGAAAGCGAGTGGGCCGTCGAGCAGTATGCACAACTGGCTGAGCAGCATGGCCTGACCTTAACCCAGTTGTCACTGGCTTTCATTAAACAGCAGTTCTTCGTGACCAGTACTATTATTGGTGCGACCAACTTGGATCAGCTCAAGGAAAACATTCAGGCGTTTGACGTGAATCTTTCTGAAGAAGTCTTGCAGGGCATTGAAACCATTCACCGTCAGCAGCCCAATCCGGCACCATAATCACGATATTACCATTCTAAAACACCCTCTAAGCGAGGGTGCTTTTAATTTGATGAGTAAATTTGATGATAAACAACATAGCAAGAAAAGGATAAAGGCAGCATAATCAAAACAAGATTCATCAATAGGATTTAATAAAAATGAATAATGAAACGGATATTTCTAAATCCCAAGTATTAGCCAAAGCTATATTCAACTTAGCTGAACAGTTGCAATTGCAAGAATCCGAACTTGCATTAGTTCTGGATCTATCTGAAGCAGAATTATCGTCAATCATAAATCAAAAAGAATTAGAACCAGATACTACCGCAGGTAAAAGAGCAATAACTTTAATCAATATCTATCAGGCATTATTTAGCCTGAATGGTGGGGATTTGAGCTGGATGCGCCAGTTTATCAATTCACCTAACAAGCTTTTGGATCAGCAAATACCAAGATCCTTGATGCAAACAGAATATGGTTTGAGTGCAGTATTGCGATTACTAGGACGCTTGCAACCGCACTAAAGGTCTTTCTCTATTTTCTACCCATCCGAAAAATAGCAGAGTCAATTAAATCAAATATTCATTATTGATCTTCACCTTAAAAATTCTACTTTCGCTCACTTGAAATATTTTCATTGAATACCAATATTAATACTGATAACTCTGTCTTTTATTTAATTAAATTTTTGAAAAATATATAAAAAATTATTTGAAATTTTATTTCCAGCACCCATATATCCATCAAGTAGAAAATTTGTTGTGAGGAATAACAAGAATGCGTTTTGAGAAATTTACCAATCGCTTACAGCAAACCCTTTCCGATGCGCAATCTCTGGCAATGAGCAAGGATCATGCTGCCATTGAAGGGATTCACATCTTGTCCACCTTGATGGAAGAAGCATCGAATGTGAGCTTGCTGCAACAGGCAGGAGCGAACCTGCGTGACCTGCAAAGCAAAGTACAAACTGCGCTGAACAATGTAGCTACGCTCGGTAATCCCTCTGCCGATATCAATATCAGTCAGGAAGCAGCCAAAGCCCTGCATCTAGCGGACAGTTATGCACAAAAAGCAGGAGATGAGTTCCTGTCCACTGACTGGGTATTACTGGCACTTGCAGAAACGGGTGCCACCAAAACCTTATTAAATAGTGTTGGCGTAAAAACTGAAACTTTACGACAGGTCATTAATCAAATTCGAGGTGATGAAAAAGTCATGAGCAATAATCATGAAGATCAACGGGACTCACTGAATAAATATACGATTGATTTAACTGAACGTGCCATGGCTGGCAAACTTGACCCGGTGATTGGTCGTGATGATGAAATCCGTCGTACGATCCAGGTGCTGTCACGCCGTACCAAAAATAACCCGGTACTGATCGGTGAACCGGGTGTCGGTAAAACTGCGATTGTCGAAGGTCTGGCACAACGTATTGTCAATGGTGAAGTTCCAGAAGGACTGAAAGGCAAACGTGTATTGTCTCTAGACTTAGGTTCTCTGTTGGCAGGGGCTAAATACCGTGGTGAGTTCGAAGAACGTCTGAAAGCCGTTCTGAAAGATCTGGCTAAACATGAAGGCGAAATCATCCTGTTCATTGACGAGCTGCATACATTGGTCGGTGCCGGTAAAGGCGATGGCGCCATGGATGCGGGTAACATGCTGAAACCTGCATTAGCGCGCGGTGAACTACGCTGTGTCGGTGCAACAACTTTGGATGAATATCGTCAGTACATTGAAAAAGATGCAGCTTTAGAGCGTCGTTTCCAGAAAGTGCTGGTGGATGAACCAAGCGTGGAAGATACCATTGCGATTCTGCGTGGTCTGAAAGATCGTTATGCAACTCACCACGGTGTGCAGATTCTGGATTCTGCAATCATTGCTGCGGCGAAAATGTCACACCGTTACATCACAGATCGTCAATTGCCGGATAAAGCCATTGACCTGATTGATGAAGCAGCATCTCGTATCAAAATGGAGCTGGATTCTAAACCTGAAGCACTGGATAAACTCGAACGCCGTCTGATCCAGTTGAAAATGCAGCTTGAAGCGGTGAAAAAAGATGCAGACTCTGGTGCGCAGGGCGAAGTGAAACACCTGGAAGAGCAGATTGCCACTGTAGAGAAAGAGTACAGCGAGCTGGAAGAAATCTGGCGTGCCGATAAAGCGCTGGTAGCAGGCAATAAAGACATTCAGGTGAAACTGGATCAAGCTCGTATTGCCTTAGAAAAAGCCCAGCGAGAAGGTGATCTGGCTGAAGCAGCACGTTATCAGTATGGTGTAATTCCAGAGCTGCAAAAACAGCTGGAACGCATTGAAGCGGCTGAAGAAAGCGAAGCACCAAAATTGCTACGTGACAAAGTCACTGACAATGAGATCGCTGAAGTAGTCAGTGCTGCGACCGGTATTCCTGTGGCGAAAATGCTGCAAGGTGAGCGTGATAAACTTCTGCATATGGAAGAATTCCTGCATAACCGTGTTGTTGGTCAGGAAGAAGCCGTAGTGGCTGTATCTAATGCTGTGCGCCGTTCACGTGCTGGCTTGTCCGATCCTAACCGTCCAAGTGGTTCATTCCTGTTCTTAGGCCCAACAGGTGTGGGTAAAACAGAATTGACTAAAGCTTTGGCGAACTTCCTGTTCGACAGTGACGATGCCATGATCCGAATCGACATGTCCGAATTTATGGAAAAACATTCGGTGAGCCGCTTGGTCGGTGCACCTCCGGGCTATGTCGGTTATGAAGAAGGTGGTGTACTGACTGAAGCGGTGCGCCGTAAACCATATAGCGTGGTGTTATTCGATGAGGTCGAAAAAGCGCATCCGGATGTGTTCAACATTCTGCTGCAAGTGCTAGACGATGGTCGTTTAACAGACTCGCAAGGCCGTGTGGTGGACTTTAAAAATACGGTGATTGTGATGACTTCGAACCTAGGTTCACAGGATGTCCGTGAACTGGGCGATAAAGCAACTCGTGAAGAAGTCCGTACAGTGGTGATGAATGCGGTATCGGAACATTTCCGTCCAGAATTTATCAACCGTATTGATGAGCTGGTGGTGTTCCATGCGCTGGAAAAAGACCAGATCCGTGGTATTGCCGATATCCAGTTGAACCGCTTGCGTCAACGTCTGGCAGAACGCGATATGCGTCTGTCTGTGGATGACAGTGCTTTCGATCAGTTAATCGAAGCTGGTTTCGATCCGTTGTATGGTGCGCGTCCATTAAAACGTGCGATCCAGCAACGTATTGAAAATGGCTTGGCACAAAGCATCCTGGCAGGTGAGTTTGGCCCTGGTGATACCATCGTCGTTCGTGGTGAAAGTGGCGAGCTGGTCTTTGAAAAAATGAAACTCAGCTAATAGAAGTTCTCCTCGCAACAAAAAAACCCAGCCTAGGCTGGGTTTTTCTTTATCTTATATTCACACCTTACATTTTTGGATGAGTAATTTTCCAGGCACGGTGAATTTTCTGGTTACGCTTGAAGTCTGGACCAATGGTTTCATGCGTGATTTCTTCCACGTCATATAAACCTTCAATCATTTCATCCATTTCGAAACCACGGTAGTTGTTCGAGAAATACAACGTACCGTCAGTGGTTAAACGGTTCATGGCACGTTTCAATAAAGAGACGTGGTCACGCTGAACGTCGAAAGTCCCGTAGAATTTTTTCGAGTTAGAGAATGTCGGTGGATCGATAAAGATCAGGTCATATTGTTCATGACCTTCTTTCAGCCATTCAAAACAGTCAGATGCAAAGAATTGATGTTGTTGATCGGCATGGTCTACAGTCAGGCCGTTTAGAACAAAGTTCTCTTTTGACCAGTTCAAATAAGTATTAGACAAATCGACACTGGTGGTACTCGCTGCACCGCCTAAAGCTGCATGTAAGCTCGCGGTAGAGGTATAGCTGTACAGATTCAGGAAGTGCTTGCCTTTGGCTTCTTTGGCAATACGCAAACGTATCTGACGGTGATCCAGGAACAAACCGGTATCCAGATAGTCGGTCAGGTTGACCAGAATCTTGGCTTGGCCTTCCTGGACGATAAAACGTTTAGACGCTGTACTTTGTTTGGTGTACTGGTTTTTACCTTCCTGACGGGCACGCGTCTTGATAAAGATCGCATCACGGCCCAAACCGGTCACGGCACGAATTGCCTGTAGAGCCAGGTTAAAACGTTTTTTTGCTTTTTCTGGATCAATTTTCTTCGGAGGTGCATATTCCTGAACATGCAGACGTTCGCCGTATAGATCAACTGCTACATTAAAGTCCGGCAGGTCGGCATCATACAAACGCAGGCAGTGAATATTTTCTTTTACCGCCCATTTTTTCAGGGTTTGCATATTCTTGGTCAGACGGTTAGCAAATTCCATCGCACCTTCAATCGGCTCGAATTGTTGCGGCTGCCAGCTTTCCAGGAAAGGACGTGTGACTGCTGCCGGTTTTACCGTACCGAAACGGATATAGATCGGCAGTTTACCGTTCATCAAACGCAGAATTTGCGGGTCATTGAACGCCAAGACATCGGCCTGTTCCACCTGAGCAGCAATGACTGCCGCTTTCTGATTCGGGAAATTTTTTTGTAGCAGATTAGACAGACCCAGATACAAGGCACGGTTAGATGCCTTATCACCCAGACGCTCACCGTACGGCGGGTTGGTGACGAAGAAGACTTTTTTGCCTTCCGCCTGGAAATCTGGCCAGTCATTTAAAGTACGCTCTTCGATCTTGATCTGGTCAAGCGCAGATTCAAAACCTGCCGCAATAATGTTCTGTTTAGTGGCTTTCACTGCTTCCCAGTCGGCATCAAAAGCATAGAATTTCGGTAATGGGTTTTCTAGCGCAGCTTTATGACGTTCAGCCGCTTCAGCTTTAATACCCATCCACAATTCATGATCATGACCATTCCAGCCATTAAATCCGAAACGACGCACCAGACCCGGGGCACGATCAGTCAGAATCATCAGTGATTCAATAATAAATGTCCCTGAACCACACATTGGATCAACCACAATATCCGGGTTGATGTCTTTAAGGCCGCCTTTTTGCAGGATCGCAGCCGCCAGATTTTCCTTGATTGGTGCTTCAGTCATAAAGCGGCGATAGCCACGTTTATGCAGGGAATCACCAGATAAGTCTAAACAATAAGTGTGTTCTTTTTTACCGGCCAGAATATACATGGTGATTTCTGGCTGTTTGGTATCAATACTTGGACGCTTGCCCACAGCTTCCATAAAGGAATCGACGACGCCATCTTTGGCACGTAGAGTTGCAAACTGGGTGTTGACCTTAATATCACGTTCAACGTGCAGACGAATTGCGAAGGTGCTTTGTGGTGCAAAAATCAGTGACCAGTCGAAGCTCATCGCACCTTCATAAAGCTCTTCTGCAACATCACGCGCATCGTGGGAGAATTCGATTTCATGCGTGTGAATTGGCATCAGGACACGAGAAGCCAGACGAGACCACATACAGATGCGGTAAGCATTTTCAAGCGTGCCTTTGAAGGTCAGACGACCTGGGAAACGTTCAATATCCTGAACACCTAAACCTTTGATTTCTTCTTCTAATAAGGTTTCCAGACCATCGGCACAGGTGACCCAATAATTGCTTAAACGTGAAGAGGTATTCATAAAATAGAGAGACCGGAAAAGAATAAATAAAAACTGCGCTCAGTTTAGCGTATTTTGCCTGTTAAAGCTTTGGAAATTTTTTAAATTCGAGCACATGCAGCCTAGTTTTACTCATCCTAAAAAGCGCTAAATGTTGACTTAAAAAGCAAACTGAAAATTTACGAGATATGTAGAACTAAACAGTGACAGTAAGGCAAATTTATTGAGTAAATCTTTTTATTTTACAGATGGGTATGTGATGATTATTAAACTAATTCGCAATCTAGATCTTCAATTGCAGCCATGTTGTATGTGTGATTTAAAAAATAAATAATCGGGTTATTGATGTGATGGATCTGATGCCGGATCGTTTATATGCACCATATGGCATCAACATTACTCTAAAAGTAAAAGCTAAAATTTGGTCACTCATGTCAAGTGATCGAGACTAAGAATTGATTAGCCAGACGAGGAGTGAATCTAAAACAAAAAAGACACTGATCTACGATTGCTCGAGGTAAAACAATTTTCATTCATATCAATTTATAACTTACATAACTTATTTATTAATTTTGGTACGTCTATTGCTCTATCTAATATCAATGAAGCTGTAATGCTGAGGGGAATCATTACAGCTTCATCTTTATTCTTAATTATTATTTCGGAGGGGCTTAGATGTTGGATCTTCAATTACGCAGGAATGAGGCATTTTCAATCGCTACCTTGATCTATGCACGTTTAAGACGAGTGACTGGGCGAGTAATTGATGCCATGTATCTTGCAGAAAATATCCACTATGCAAAGCATGTGATTGGGCTGGCAGAGCAGACTGAAGATCCTGAGTTATTACATCTGGTCAATCGTTTAAAAACCACTCTGGATTTATCGTCATTTTCAGAACTGCAGGCTGAAGAACAGGCGGAAAAGGAACTGATTTCTGTGGAACCAAGTGAAGAAGATATCTATCGCGCACAGGTTTCACATCATTATATTGGCGCATTGCGCTAATTGGGGGATTGGGTGTGGATGCTCCAGACTGAAGCACTCATGTTTAAATGAAAAACAAGCATATAGATAAACAGGTTAAATTATCTTATTGAAAAAATACATGGGAATTTAAATTTCCATTCTTATTACCGAGATGGTTTTTGTACAACCGAGCTCTTTATCAACTATAAAGATTCGCTAATCTCTGTATAATACGTTGACTTAACGTATAAGGAATCTCTCATGCACTTGGCGGCATTGCATACACCGAGCCAGATTCAACTCAACAAAGCAGGTAATCTTAAACATTTCCTGACCATCGAAGGTCTTTCTAAAGAAACTCTTACAAAAATACTGGACACTGCGTTGTCCTTTTTTAATGACCAAAATCAGCTAATCACCAATAATTTGCTCGAAGGCAAAACGGTGATGAACCTATTTTTTGAAAATTCTACCCGAACGCGTACTACTTTTGAGGCAGCGGCCAAACGTCTGTCTGCCAACGTGCTGAATATCGATATTGCCCGTTCAAGTACCTCTAAAGGTGAAACTTTACGTGATACCTTGTGGAATCTTGAAGCTATGGCGGCAGATATTTTCGTAGTACGTCATTCATCTTCAGGTGCAGCGCACTTTATTGCCAAAGATGTCTGTCCAAATGTCGCCATCATTAATGCAGGCGATGGCCGTCATGCCCATCCAACTCAAGCGATGCTGGATATGCTGACCATTCGCCGTGAAACCAATAAAAAATTCGAAGATATGTCGATTGCGATTATTGGCGATATCAAGCATTCGCGTGTAGCACGTTCAGATGTGGCGGCACTGCAAACCTTAGGCTGCAAAGATATTCGCGTGATTGCACCGAATACGTTATTGCCATACGGTTTTGATGACTACAGTGAAGATGTACGCCTGTTCAATAATATGGAAGATGGCATCAAAGACTGTGATGTGATCATTACCTTGCGTATTCAAAACGAGCGTATTGATTCGCCAGCGCTGTCTTCTCAGGCTGAATTCTACAAAATGTATGGCCTGAATAAAGAACGTCTCGCCATGGCCAAGCCGGATTGTATCGTGATGCATCCAGGACCAATGAACCGTGGTGTGGAAATTGATTCCAGTATTGCAGACGGTCCGCAATCCGTGATTCTGAAACAGGTTACTAACGGGATTGCAGTACGTATGGCGGTACTGGCTCTTGCGATGCAGGGTCAGTTACAGGAACAGGGTTTGATTGAAGCGATTGCGGTATAAGGAATAAGTCATGACTATTGTAAAAATTGAAAATGTCCGTGTTCTTG
Source organism: Acinetobacter sp. YH16038 (assembly GCF_013417275.1). Lineage (NCBI taxonomy): Bacteria > Pseudomonadati > Pseudomonadota > Gammaproteobacteria > Moraxellales > Moraxellaceae > Acinetobacter > Acinetobacter sp. YH16038. The sequence continues at coordinate 10,689 of NZ_VPEG01000024.1, forward strand.
ACCCAATCCAAAACACTGATTCAGTCGAAACGGTTTATCTGGAAAATGGTAAACGTGTTGCAGAGACTGCTCACGTCTCTGAAACCATTGATGGACAGGGCAAATGGCTGATGCCAACCATGGTGGACCTGTGTGCACGTTTACGAGAACCGGGCCAGCAGCAACACGGAACTTTAAAGTCTGAAGGTAAGGCTGCACGTGAAAACGGTATTCTGCATGTCTTTACCCCGCCAGATTCCAAACCGATTGTGCAGGATAATGGTGCGCTGATTCATGGTCTGGTTGAAAAAGCCATGCTGGATGGCGGTATTTATTTACAGGTGATCGGTGCGCAAACCCAAGGTTTGCAAGGTCAGCAACCGGCCAATATGGCTGGTTTAAAAAAAGGCGGTTGTACTGCGGTTTCTAATGCCAGTGCGCCGTTTGCCAATGATGATGTGGTATTACGTACACTTGAATATGCAGCGGGTTTGGATCTGACTGTAGTGTTCTATGCAGAAGAGCCGCAAATTGCCAAAGATGGTTGTGTGCATGAAGGCTTTATTGCTTCACGTCAGGGCTTGCCAATGATTCCATCGCTAGCGGAAACTGTGGCCATTGCCAAATACCTGCTCATGATTGAAGCAACTAAAGTACGCGCTCATTTCGGTTTGTTATCTTGTGGTGCATCAGTAGAACTGATCCGTATTGCTAAAGAAAAAGGTCTGCCAGTAACTTGTGATGTCGCAATGCACCAATTGCATCTGACTGACCATCTGATTGATGGCTTTAACTCTCTTGCACACGTACGTCCACCATTACGTTCTGAATCTGACAAAGAATTACTGCGTCAAGGTGTGAAATCTGGTGTGATTGATGCGATCTGTACCCATCATGAACCCCTGAGCAGCTCTGCCAAAATGGCACCCTTTGCGGAAACACAGCCTGGCTTTACCGCGTTTGATACCTACGTACCGTTCGGTATCCAACTAGTGAATGAAGGCTTCTTTACGCCGTTGGAATGGGTGGAGAAAGTCACAGTTGCTCCTGCGAAAGTCGCCAGTATGTTTGAGCGTTGGAAAGCGGAAGCAGGCTGGGTACTGGTTGATCCAGAACAGGAGTGGACATTAAGCAAAGAAACGATCGTTTCTCAAGGTAAAAATACACCACTGCTCAATCAAAAAGTGAAAGGTAAAGTGCTGCAAACTTTTATTGCCGCATAACACTTACATTTCGCGTTTACAAAAAGTCAGCTTCGGCTGACTTTCTTATATCTTAATTAAAATACTAGAAAAGTTAGCCTTACATAAACAGTGAAACTTTATGATATCAGTACAATTATTAACATTCCAAAGAGGGTGGGTCGCTACACTGATTAAATATTAAACATTATAAATCAGAATAATGGTGATCTTGATGAATACAGATTTAATTGAACGTTTAAAGAGTGATGTGACCGCCATTGTGCTGCAAGGTGAAACAGAACATCTATTTGCCAAAGATCAGGCCTTAGCCCAATTCTATCCTGTATTGTTAAGTATTCTTCGTGCAAGACCGGCCTGGATTGAAAGTTTCGGTCAGCAACTTAACCCCAAGATTGATGAATTATTTAATAATAATCCGACCCTAAAACAACAATTCCTGGCTCAGTTAGATTCAACTGCACCTCAAGATGAAATTGAACAGACCCTGAATCGGGCGATTGTTCCAACCATGAATTTCTTGCAGGCAGAGGCTGGTGCACCCACTGCTGAAGCAGTAGGGCATTTGCTAGATACCCATGCAGACTCGATTCAACGGGCATTACCAGTCTGGGCTGGTCCTATACTGGCATCTTTAGGCGTATCTCCGCTGGCGGGACAAAACCTGAACCGCGCACCGGGTCTGGCTTCCGAACCGGAAGCAGAACCAGTACTGACTGAAGAGAAAAAGGCAGTGGTGTTCTGGCCTTTTATTCTCCTCGTGATTATTGCGGCGATTATCTTATTCTTCTTCCGTGGATGCCTGCGTGATGATGATCCGGATGAATTACGAAATGCTCAGGCGGTAAGCGAAGCTGCTGCAACAAACCCTGCAATTCTAAAAATCAGCACAGGTAGTCAGGGTGAAATCGTCAACTGTCAGGTACAGATGAATGATCCGAAATATATGCAGATTCTGCAAAATGAAATTAAACAGATATTTAACTACAGTATCGGCTGTGGTGCAGTAGCGAATGAAAATTACCATTCCGAATTTATTGATCAGGATACAATTCCATCCGTATTGAAATTACTGCAAGGCATGTCAAATGTGACTTTGACTTGGGCAGGTAATCAGGTATCTGTGCAGGCGGCAAACAGTGCAGATGCACAGCGTTTGGCAGGTCAGATTCGTGGTCTGGCTAAAAATGTAGAAGTCGTGACCCAAAAACCAGTGGATATGGATGAGGCGATCAATACAGCCAATACCGAGGCTAAAAAAGCTTTAGACGAACTTCAGATGGAGAATATTGAGGCATTGGATGTTGCAACTGCCTTAAACCTGCAACTTATTCATTTTGCGACAGGTTCTACAGAAATTCCTGAAGTGAATAAAAGCTTGCTGGATCAGACCGCAGCTTTATTGCAATATGCCAAAGATGTACGTCTAACCGTAATAGGCCATACTGATACGGAAGGCAGCAGCACTCAAAATCAGGAGCTATCTTTAAAACGTGCTCAAGCCATTGTGAATTATCTGGTACAGAAAGGGGTGAATCCGGCACAATTACAACCTGTAGGTATGGCGGCGAATCAGCCTGCTCAACCGAATGCAACCTCGAACGGTCAGTATCAAAATCGTCGTGTAACTTTTGAAGTTATGAGTACCGAAGATGGTCGTGTACATACTGTAGATAATGAAGGCGTAGTTGAAAAGAAAGCCAGCTAAATAATTCTTTCATCATAAAAAAGGACGAATGATTCGTCCTTTTTTATTTGTTATAAATTAAGAGAAGACAGGTGGGGTATAAGTCAGGGTTCTTCCCAGGAACCAGAGTAAGAACAGTACCAATGGAAGATGAAAGACCAGTTGGGTCACTGTAAAACCAATCACATCTTTGGCTTTTAATTTTAAGATACCCAGCATAGGGAGCATAAAGAAAGGATTGATCAGATTGGGCAAGGCTTCGGCTGCATTATAAATCTGGACAGACCAGCCCAGATGCACTTTCAGGTCATGTGCAGCCTGCATCACATAAGGCGCTTCAATAATCCATTTTCCTCCACCAGAAGGAATGAAGAAGCCTAGAATCGCTGAATAAATTCCCATCACCACTGCAAAGGTTTCCTGCGAGGCAATCGAAACGAAGAACTCGGCGATATAGTGCGATAGGGACAGGTCAGCAGAATTCAGGGCATTGGTCATCATAAAGGCGATGCTGCCATAAAGCGGAAACTGGATCAGCACCCCTGAAATGGCCGGCACAGCTTTGGACACAGCATTGAGAAAATTACGTGGTGTACCATGTAAAGCTACACCCAAAATCAGAAAGATAAAGTTATAGGTGTTTAAGCTGGAGATTGCCAGAATAGGGTTACTTTTGGAAAACTCGTTAAACATCCAGACCAGACCCAGAACCACAATCAGAATACTTAAGATTGGCGAGTTTTCAAGCCAGTCACCCGGCCGTTTATGGGTCACGGTTTCAGTCTTTTCTTCTTCAATCTGGATCGGGAAGTGATCAATAGTTTTAATATGATTGCCTTTGGGCGCAGACCAGTAGGCAATGGCAATCGAAGCGATGATCAAGACTGCTGTCATAATCATGGATTGCGGCAGGAAAATCGTTTCAGTAAATGGAATCACACCAGTCAGATTATAAAGTGGTTCTGGTAGACTGGATTTGTTGGCTTGTAATTGCGCTGCTGAAGAGCTGATACCCAGTGCCCAGGTTGCGCCCATCCCGATAATCGCTGCTGCGGCAGCCGCACGGTAATCCATATTCAGTTCTTTACGCTGCGCTAGCGCAATCACCAGAAGTGCGGTTAGAACCGTACTCATCGCCCAGTTAATCAGGGAAATCAGTAGACTAACAGTAGCTACGAGAACGATGGCTCCACGTCCAGAATGAGGAATGCGCGCCATTTTCTGAATCAGTAATTGCATCGGTTTGGAAACTGAAACTACATAACCGACCACGATCAACATGCACATCTGTAAGGTAAAGGGAATCAGACTCCAGAATCCGTCACCAAATGAAATCGCGACGTCTTGTGCCGGCGCACCAATGCCAATCGCGGCAATCGCCACAATGATGACACCGAGTAGGGCAAAAATATAAGAGTCCGGAAACCATTTTTCAGACCAGTCGCTGACGCGCATGGCAAAGCGCTCCAAGATATTTTGTTGAGTTTGCATGATTAAAATCCATTTATTCTGCATTTGTTATTAAGAAGCGGCTTTCTTCAGCCAAAAAGAAACCCTTAAAAATTTTCATTTTAAGGGTTGGGAAAATCAGGCTGCTTTACGGAGTAAAGGTACGCCGGTGACTTTCTGAATTTCATCAAAACTGACATCGGGTGCCAGTTCTACAAGTTGAATACCTTCAGGTGTGACATCCAATACACCTAAATCAGTAATAATCCGGTTGACTACGGCCTGGCCAGTAAGCGGAAGACTACATTGTGAAACAATTTTAGGTGTACCATCTTTGGCGCAGTGTTCCATCAGCACCACAACTTTTTGCACACCTGCGACCAGATCCATGGCACCACCCATGCCTTTGACCTTCTTGCCTGGAATCATCCAGTTGGCTAGATCACCATTTTCTGAGACTTCCATAGCCCCCAGAATGGCGATATTGACATGACCGCCACGGATCATGGCAAAGGAGTCAGCACTGGAAAAGAAAGAAGCACCTTTGCGGGCAGTTACCGTCTGTTTACCAGCATTGATCAGGTCTGCATCTACAGTATCGGCCGTTGGAAATTCTCCAATACCCAACAGACCATTCTCAGACTGTAGCCAGACATTAATATTCTCTGGAATATAGTTAGCGACTAAGGTTGGCAGGCCAATACCCAGATTGACATAGAAACCATCTTCAAGTTCCTGTGCGGCGCGCTGCGCCATTTCATTACGTGTCCAAGCCATGATCAAGCCTCCGCCTTTAAAGTCATCTGTTCAATCCGTTTTTCTGGTTGGGTATTCAGTACAATCCGGTTCACATAAATACCTGGAAGATGAATTTCATCTGGATCAAGGGCACCGATCTCGACAATTTCTTCAACTTCAGCAATGGTCACTTTACCAGCCATGGCACAGACCGGATTGAAGTTCTGGGCAGTTTTACGGAAAATCAGGTTGCCGGCTTTATCGGCCTTATAAGCTTTAACCAAAGCTACATCAGCAGTTAAGGATTCTTCCAGAATATAAGACTTGCCATTGAATTCGCGGACATCTTTACCTTCAGCAATGACGGTTCCAACACCGGTCGCGGTATAGAAAGCGGGAATACCTGCACCACCGGCACGTAATTTTTCTGCCAACGTGCCTTGTGGAGTCAGTTCAACTTCGAGTTCGCCGCTTAAGTATTGGCGTTCAAATTCCTTATTCTCGCCCACATAGGAAGAGATCATCTTTTTAATCTGTTTGGTTTCCAGCAATAGCCCCAAGCCAAAGCCATCGACACCGGCATTATTGGAAATACAGGTGAGACTTTTGGCACCGGTTTCTTTTAAAGCTGCAATTAGGGCTTCTGGAATACCACATAGACCAAAACCGCCTACCGCCAAGGTATGTCCATTCTGAACCACGCCGTCTAAAGCGGCTTTTGCACTGTCATACACTTTATTTGACATTTTTACCTCGATTTATTCTTCTCTTGCAGATCTCTTTTATCTAAAGATCTGCTGATTTCTATCCATGAGGACTTATAGAGTGTCCGGCTATTTCAAGTTTTTAAGCACAGGCTTTTTGCCAATAGGCATTGGCATAATTGGATGGATTATTGCGTTGTAATACCTCGCTGATATTACGGCTGGCCTGCATCAAAGCATCCAGTTGAATACCGGTTTCAAAGCCCATCTTAGAGAGCAGGTAATACAGGTCTTCAGTTGAAACATTGCCGGAAGCACCTTTGGCATAAGGACAGCCACCGAGACCGGCAATAGAGGAGTCAAATACCCGAATCCCTTGCAGCAATGACTGGTAAATATTAGCGATGGCCATGCCATAGGTATTATGAAAATGACCGGCTAGCACTTTACTATCAATTTCTGAAAGACAGGCATCCCAGACGTTCTTCACGCGATCCGGAGTTGCCGTACCAATGGTTTCACCTAATGACACTTCATAGCAGCCCATGTCTAGTAGACGCTGTGTAACTTTGACGACCTGCTTCGGATCAATTGCACCTTCATAAGGGCAGTCCACCATACAAGAGACATAGCCACGCACCTTGACATCATTTGCTTTGGCAGCTGCCATCACATCTGCAAACTTCTCAAAGCTTTCATCAATCGAGCAGTTGATATTCTTGTGGGTAAAGCTTTCAGAAGCTGCGGTAAATACCGCAACTTCTTTACAATCCACAGCCAGCGCTGATTCAAAACCTTTCATGTTTGGCGTCAGCAAACTGAACTGGATATTCGGATCTTTAGGCAAGCTGGCAAATAGCGTATCGCTATCTGCCATCTGTGGAACCCATTTGGCTGAAACACAGGAGCCGACCTCAATCGCCTGCAAACCTGTTTTCATCAGGTCCAGAATCAGATTTTTACGGTCATCTAGTGTTAAAGGTGTTTTTTCGTTTTGCAGGCCATCGCGTGGCCCGACTTCTACGATTTTAACGAAATCTGTCATGCAACTTCCTCCGCTAGAGGCTGAAACTCAACCAGTTCATCACCGGCTTTAACCTGATCACCTTTCTGGAAGTATGAGTTTGCGATAATGCCATCATGCGGAGCGCGAATGGTATATTCGATCTTCATTGCTTCCAAGGTCAGCAGTACATCGTCTTTTTTCACTTTGTCATTTGCCGCGACCAAAACCTGAGTAATCACGCCAGGCATTGGCGCAGTCAAGTTATTTTCAGTCCCTTGTTCATCCTGGTTATTAAAGTCATTTTTCAAATAATTGAACTTGTAGCTTTGACCATTCTGGAACAGGGTAATGCCATGCTCAGTCTGGCTAAATGCCAGTTTCTGCTGCTGACCCGCAAGATTTAACTGGAGTAGGTGTTGATCAAGCAGCTCACCCTGGATGGTAAGTGTCTGGCCTTCATAATTTGCCAGGAAACTATTTTCTAGCGCTTTAAAGCTCACCACACGTAAAACGTCATTACATTGTAATTTAATTGTGTAGCTATTTTGCTGATTCAGACGCCAAAATGCCTTTTGCTGCCAGACTGGATTATTGCTAGTCGGGTTTTGAGCCAGACGCGATAACAGTTCAACCAAGGCTGCAGTGACCACTAATTCTGCACTGATATTAGCAGATGGTTTGAGTAGGAACTCTTCTTCACGTTGAATCAGGCCAGTATCGAGATGGGCATTTTTAAATGAATCACATAATACTAAGCGATCAAGAAAAGCGATGTTATTGCCAAGACCATCGACATGAAACTGACCCAAGGCATGATGCATCTGGGTTAAAGCAGCTTCACGGTTTTTGCCCCAAACAATCAGTTTGGCAATCATCGGATCATAATAGGTGCTGATTTCATCACCTTCGACAATGCCACTATCCACACGCACGCTGTCATTTTGTTCTGGATAGTGCAAATAGCTGATCTGACCGATGGCAGGAATAAAACCTTTTTCTGGTTCTTCGGCATAAACACGGGCTTCCAGTGCATGACCGTGTATCTGTAATTCATGCTGCTGTTTCGGTAAAGGTTCACCGAACGCTACACGTAACTGCCATTCCACCAGATCCTGACCGGTGATCATTTCAGTGACTGGATGCTCAACCTGCAGACGGGTGTTCATTTCCATGAAGTAAGCAGTACCGTCTTGCTCAACGATGAACTCGACTGTACCGGCACCGACATAATTTACAGCACGTGCAGCATCAATTGCGGCTTGGCGCATCGCCTCAAGTTTGTCTTCTGGCATTTTAGGTGCAGGTGCTTCTTCCAGAACTTTCTGGTGACGACGCTGCACGGAGCAATCACGTTCAAACAGATGCACATAATTGCCATGTGTATCACCAAAGACCTGAACTTCAATATGGCGTGGCTGCACGACATAGCGTTCAATCAGCACATCTTCATTGCCGAAGCTGGAACGTGCTTCGCTTTTACAGGAAGCGAGTGAACTCAGGAAATCTTCACTACGCTCGACCAGTCGCATGCCTTTACCGCCACCGCCAGCACTAGCCTTGATCAGTACTGGATAGCCAATACTGTCAGCTTGTTGTTTCAAGAAATCGGCATCCTGATTGGTACCATGATAGCCGGGGGTTAACGGTACACCGGCCTTTTCCATCAGTGCTTTAGAGGTCGCTTTCAGACCCATTGCTAAGATCGCATCCACTGGCGGACCAATAAAGACAATGTTGTTATCCTGACAGGCCAGGGCAAACTGGTCATTTTCAGACAGGAAACCATAACCTGGATGAATGGCCTGAGCACCGGTAGTTTTTGCTGCCTGAATAATACGTTCAATCTGTAAATAACTTTGTGCAGCAGGCGATTCACCAATATGGATGGCTTCATCTGCCAGTTTGACATGCTGTGCCTGTGCATCGGCATCGGAATATACGGCAACGGTGGCAATCCCTAACTTTTTCGCTGTACGAATCACACGGCAGGCAATTTCACCACGATTGGCAATTAAAATCTTTTCAAACATCCTACGATCCTTCTTGTTGTTATGCCGTGGTCTTAATCCAGGCCGGGCTTTGTTTGTTTAAAAATGCATTCAGTCCATTTTTCGCCTCATCTCCCTGGCGAACATGGGCAATATGCTGTGCGGTTTTAAACAGCAGATCTTCAGTCAGGACCTGTTGATCGACCAGTTGAATCAGCTGTTTTGAGGCGTTTTGCGCTGCTGGTCCACCGAGTAAGAGCGCTTCCACAATCTCATCAATTTTGCTGTCGAGCTGTTCTGGTGCAGTCACTTCATGTGCCAGACCAATGGTTTTCGCCTGTTCAGCTGAGATTCGCTCAGCAGTCAGGAAATAACGTGACGCCTGACGGGCGCCAATCGCACGAATCACATACGGACTAATGGTCGAAGGGGCTAATCCTAAACGTACTTCAGACGTTGCAAACTTGGCATCAGTGCTGGCGATACAGATATCACAAGCGGCTGCCAGACCCATACCGCCGCCAAAAGCAATACCATGGACACGGGCAATCGTTGGCTGTTTCAAGGTCGCCAGACTTTGCAGCATTTTTGCCAGTTTGAGAGCATCGGCTTCATTGTCTGCCTGTGAGGCCTGACCGGCCTTTTTCATCCAGTTCAGATCCGCACCCGCAGAAAAGCTTTTACCTCGGCCTGCCAGAATCACTACACGTACATCATCATCACGCTGATTTAAAGACTGAAAGCAAGCATGTAGCTCTTCAATGACCTGGGTATTAAATGCATTGTGCAATTCAGCCCGGTTAATCCAGACTGTTGCTACCTGATTCTGCTGTTCGAGCTGTAAAAATTGATAGTCCATTTTTGTCACCTCTTACATGCGGAACACGCCGAATTTGGTTGGCTGGATTGGTGCATTCATCGCTGCAGCCAGACTTAGGGCCAGGACTTCACGCGATTGCGCTGGATCAATGACACCGTCATCCCATAAACGCGCAGAAGCATAATAAGGATGGCCTTGGCGTTCATATTGGTCACGAATTGGCTGTTTAAACTGGTCTTCTTCTTCAGCTGACCAGGTTCCACCTTTTTGCTCAATCTGATCGCGTTTCAAAGTCGACAATACGCTAGAGGCCTGTTCACCGCCCATCACCGAAATACGTGAGTTTGGCCAGGTCCACATAAAGCGTGGCGAGTAAGCACGGCCACACATGCCATAGTTACCGGCACCAAAAGAACCGCCAATCACCAGAGTCAGTTTAGGCACATTGGCTGTCGCGACGGCCATCACCAGCTTGGCACCATTTTTGGCAATACCTTCATTTTCATACTGACGACCCACCATAAAGCCGGTGATGTTTTGCAGGAAGATCAGTGGAATATTGCGCTGGGTACACAGTTCAATAAAATGCGCGCCTTTTTGTGCAGACTCGGAAAACAGAATGCCGTTATTGGCAATAATCCCGACTGGCATTCCATAGAGCTTGGCAAAGCCAGTCACTAGGGTAGTACCGAAACGTGCCTTGAATTCATCAAAACGTGAGCCATCGACAATACGCGCAATCACTTCACGGATATCAAACGGTTTACGGGCATCGCTTGGCACAATGCCGTACAGCTCTGAACTGTCAAAACGCGGTGCTTCGATTTCATCTGCAGTTTTATTTGGCTTTTTATTCAGGTTCGCCACAATGTTGCGGGCAATGGCAATTGCGTGTTCATCATTTTCTGCCAGATGATCAGCCACGCCAGACAAACGGGTATGCACATCACCACCACCGAGATCCTCACTGGACACCACTTCACCAGTAGCTGCCTTAACCAGAGGAGGGCCGCCGAGGAAAATCGTGCCTTGATTACGCACAATAATGGTTTCATCTGACATCGCTGGCACATAAGCACCACCTGCCGTACAGCTACCCATCACCACTGCAATCTGCGCAATACCTAGACTCGACATACGTGCCTGATTGTAAAAGATACGGCCGAAGTGATCACGATCCGGGAATACTTCATCCTGTAAAGGCAGATAAGCACCGCCAGAATCGACCAGATAAATACATGGCAAATGATTCTGTTCGGCAATTTCCTGGGCACGTAAATGCTTTTTTACCGTAAGTGGATAATAAGTACCGCCTTTGACTGTGGCATCATTGGCCACGATCATGCAGGTCACACCGTTGACTTGGCCAACACCAGCCACAACACCTGCGGCAGGGACATCATCCTGATAAACCTGATAGGCAGCCAGTTGACCGATTTCCAGAAAAGCCGTGCCTGGATCAATTAAATGATTAATCCGTTCACGCGGCAGTAATTTGCCGCGATCCAGATGTTTCTGGCGGGCAGTTTCTCCGCCACCCAAGGCAATTTTTTCTACTTTCTGTTTCAGGTCATCCACCAGTTGCAGCATGGCAGCCTGGTTGGTCTTAAACTCTTCACTACGTATATTGATTTTGCTCTGTAACTGATTCATGACGAACATCCTTGTTTTATTCTAAGTGTTAATGTTTAGGCTGTTTCGTTGAAGAGCTCACGGCCAATGAGCATGCGGCGGATTTCGGAAGTTCCGGCGCCAATTTCATAGAGTTTGGCATCGCGCCATAAACGGCCTGCAGCAAATTCGTTGATATAACCGTTCCCACCTAGGGTCTGAATGGTTTCACCCGCCATCCATGTAGCTTTTTCAGCGGCATATAAAATGGCACTGGCAGCATCTTTACGCAGGCTACGGCTATGATCGGCCTTGTCACATTCAGCACCAACGGCATATACCAGGGCCTTACATGCCAGCCAGGTAGAGTACATGTCAGCAATTTTGCCTTGCATCAACTGGAATTCGCCCAGTGCCTGACCAAATTGTTTACGCTCATGAATATAAGGAATCACGGTATCCATGCAGGCATCCATAATGCCCAGTGGACCAGCACTGAGAACCGCACGTTCATAGTCCAGACCGCTCATCAGCACTTTGGTTCCATTGCCGACACCGCCAAGCACGTTTTCTTTCGGAACTTCAACATTGTCAAAAAACAGGGGATAAGTATTGGAACCACGCATACCCAGTTTGTCTAAATGAATGCCGTGACTAAAACCTGGCATATTTTTCTCAACCAGGAAGGCGGTCATGCCTTTGGCGCCAGCTTGTAAATCGGTTTTGGCATAGACCACAAGTACATCAGCATCGCCGCCGTTGGTGATCCACATCTTGGAACCGTTGAGTAGATAATGATCACCTTTATCTTCAGCTTTCAGTTTCATGCTGACCACATCTGATCCGGCATTCGGCTCAGACATTGCTAATGCACCGACATATTCGCCAGAAATCAGTTTTGGCAGATAACGCTGCTTTTGTTCTTCATTACCATTTCGCTTAATTTGGTTTACACATAGGTTAGAATGGGCGCCATAGGACAAACCAATGGATGCTGAAGCACGGGAAATTTCTTGCATGGCAATAATATGGGCCAGATACCCCAGATTGGTACCGCCATATTCTTCACTGACCGTTAAACCAAGTAGGCCCATATCACCAAATTTTTTCCAGAGGTGAGCCGGGAATTCATTGTCACGGTCAACTTGCTGGGCAATTGGGGCAATTTCCTTGGCGCAAAATGCGGCCACTGAATCACGAAGCGCAATAAGAGTTTCATCCAAACCGAAATCTAAGCTTTGTAAATTCATTCTTCATCCATCCTGAGATTATATTTGTTGTGTCCAAAAGCATTTTTGTTGTGCTTGTTTTTTTAACATACAACGAAAAATTAAAAAAGTGAACCTATATTCACAAAATGATTTACAATTCATTTTATCTGGTTGAGAATAAGATTATGAGTTATAAAAGATCATCACTGATGCAGGAACGAATGGAACAAAATCGTTTGTCGATTTTACAGTCTGCTCGTGAACTGATTACTCAAGGGGGCTTTAAAGAGGCGTCGATTCAGGCGATTGCAGAACGCGCAGGCGTTTCTACAGGGCTGGTATATCGATATTTTGAAAACAAAAGCCAGATTTTGATTGAGGTTTTGTCGGCAGCGATTCAGCATGAAGTTGGAATTCTTGTTTCCATTGCCGGGTCGGATTTGTCGCCAAAACTGAAATTGCAAAAATCTGTTACAACTTTTGTGAAACGTGCCATGAATAGCCCCCAGTTGGCGTATTCACTTATGTTTGAACCGGTTGATCCGGAAATGGAACATGAGCGTTTTCGCAGTAAACAGCTGCTTAAACAAAGCATTAAGGAAATCCTGGCCGAAGGAAAGGTGAATGGAGAGTTCGAGTTTGAAGATTTAAATACGGCAGCTTTGGGGGTGGTTGGTGCCATGACCTTTGTCGTGATTGAACCTTTGAATCCGTCCCGTAATGTGATGTTTGATCAGAACTACAAGGATCACTTTGTCAAACAGATTGCCGATTTTTGTGTTAACGCAGTACATCGACAGGAGGGAAATTCAGCAGCATAGACACACAAAAACAGGCACATAGACAAGGTCGTCGTAGTCATAAAACAATTAGTAAAGTTGAAAATCAGAATTACAAAGAATCAAGGAGATCGATTCAATGACACAAGTACGGTTAAGCTATGCCTATGGAACCAGCAGCCAGCCTTTATTGGGCATGACCATTGGTGAAAAATTTGATCAGGCTTGCGAACAATATGCAGATCGCGATGCAGTTGTCAGTATGCATCAGAACATACGCCTGAGTTATCGGCAGCTACAGGATCAGGTCAATGCCTTTGCCTGTCAGCTGCTGAAATTGGGTATGCAAAAAGGTGACCGTCTGGCGATTTGGTCGCCGAACTGTGTGGAATGGACTATTACCCAGTTCGCAGCTTTCAAGGCAGGCATTATTCTGGTTAACCTGAATCCGGCCTATAAAAGCAATGAGCTGGAATATGTCCTGAATAAAGTGTCCTGTAAGGGACTGGTCATTGCATCGCAGTTTAAAACCACGGACTATCAGGAAATCCTGACCAAAATTGCGCCTGAATTAAAACAGGCTGAAAATAAATTACTGAATGCAGAGCGTCTCCCACATTTAAAGCATGTCATTAAAATTGATGAGCAGCAGCATACTGGCATTCATCGTTTTCAGGATTTAATGCCTACACCAAGTGCTCAAGAGCTGGAACAGCTGCAACAGATCTCCACTGATTTGCAGTTCGATGAAACTATCAATATCCAGTTTACGTCAGGCACCACAGGGAATCCTAAGGGTACGATGCTGACCCATAACAATATTTTAAATAATGGTTACTTTGTCGGTGAGGCGATTCACTTAAGTCCAGAAGACCGTGTCTGTATTTCTGTTCCACTATTCCACTGCTTTGGCATGGTAATGGGCAATCTGGCCTGTATTACCCATGGTTCAGCCATGATTTATCCGTCTGCCGTATTTAATCCGCTGGAAACCTTAAAAGCTATTCAGCAGGAAAAATGTACGGCAGCTTATGGCGTACCGACCATGTTTATTGCTGTGCTGGAACATGAACAGTTTGACGAGTTTGATCTATCCAGCCTGCGTACCGGCATTATGGCGGGTAGTCCGTGTCCACAGGAAATTATGCAGCGTGTAATAGAGCGAATGCATATGTCTGAAATTACCATCTGTTATGGCATGACTGAAACAGCACCGGTAAGTGCCCAAAGTTCAACAGAAGACAGTGTTGAACGTCGTGTGAGTACAGTTGGCCGTGTCCATCCGCATCTGGAAGTTAAAATTGTCGATGAAAATGGCAAGGTGGTGCCGCGCGGTCAATTAGGTGAACTGTGTGTGCGGGGTTATTCCGTGATGCTCGGTTACTGGGAGGACCAGGACAAGACGCAGGAAGTCATTGATGCAGCGCGCTGGATGCATACCGGTGATATTGCTGAAATGGATGATGAAGGCTTTGTCAAAATCAAGGGTCGTATCAAGGATGTGGTGATTCGCGGCGGTGAAAACCTGTTCCCGAAAGAAATTGAAGATTTTCTTTATACCCATCCAGCGGTGTCGGATGTGCAGGTGATTGGCGTGCCAGACCATAAATATGGTGAAGAGCTTTGTGCCTGCATTATCCTGCATGAGAATGATCCATGTACCGAAGAAGCCATCCGCCAGTATTGTGCCGAGCATATTTCTCACAATAAAGTGCCGCGTTATGTGCGTTTCTTCCATGAATTCCCGATGACAGCTTCAGGTAAGGCACAGAAGTTCAAGTTGCGTGAATTTATGCGTGAAGAATTAAATTTAAAAGAGATTGCTTAAATTAATTAAAGCTAAGTTTAAATAGTATTTGATCAGATGACCTGGCGGCATGGATGCCGCCGTTTCATTGTATGGCAAGGATGCCATATCAATGAAACAGAGGGGTTTGGTTACTTTGCCCAGTCAAAGTAACGAAGCACCTGCACAATGGAAGAAGAATCCATCTTGCAAATTGAGGTCATGTATTTAGCAATTTCTTTAAATAGATAAAAATCTATTTCTATATAAATCAGAGTAAACAGATGGCAAAAAACTTTCACAGTGAAGTGGTGGTCGCCAGTTATGATGACCATATCCGTAAACTGATTCCTGGCTATGAACTGGTGCATCAACAGATTGAAGCAATACTCAGTACTGAGCTTCCAGAAAATGCACATATCCTGATTGTGGGTTGCGGAACTGGTTATGAACTATCTTATTTATTGCAGCAGCATCCCAACTGGACATTTACTGCGATTGATCCTTCCGCTGCAATGCTTGAGCAGGCAAGGAAGCAGCTGGCTTCTATTGGCGCTGAACAACGAGTTCAGTTTATACAGTGCACCACTCAAGATCTGGATCAACAAAATTCATTCGATGCTGCACTCGCTATTTTAGTCGTCCATTTTATTCCTGAACCTCAGAAATCTGATTTTTTTCAGGCTATCTATCAGAGCCTTAAAGCTGGCGGGATCGGATTGACCTATGATCTGATGCAACCAGAAGATGAGAATGAATTAAAGGTAATGCAAAAAATGGCACAGCAAACCGGACTTAGTGTGCAGCAAAGCGAAAATATGCTGGCCAGATTGCAGCAGGACTTTTTCCTGATTTCAGTAGAAGATTCAAATGAACTTTTAACAAAAGTCGGATTTAAACAGCGCAAAATTTATAGTCAAATCATGAATTATTATGGTTTTTTACTCAGAAAATAAAGATCATGAAACTTTATATGAATTTTAAAGTTTAAGAGAATAATCAAGGAAGTTTAAGAAGAATGTCAGCATATTATAGTTTGATCCAGCGCGAGCAGCATACAGATGGCAGTAATACTGCCTATTATCGTTCCAATATTCATGCTCAAGGTGCGTGGAATCCTCATGAACAGCATATGGCACCGGCAACCGGTATTCTATGTGTTGAACTGGAACAGTTTCAGCCTAGATCAGAAATGCGCATTGGCCGGGTTGGACTGGATATTTTTGGGCTGATTGCATTTGGTGAATTTTCTATTACTACACGCATGATCCGTCCTGGCAAAACTATTGAACTGATTGAGGCGGAAATGTGTGCCAATGGAAAAACCTGTATCGTTGCTCGTGCCTGGAGGATGCTGACTTCGGATAGCCGGGCCATTGCAGGTATCGAAGATTTTACGATCGAAAGCCCTGATTCTTTACCGGTTTGGGAGGGTATGAGTTGCTGGCCGGGTGGTTATATTCAAAGTATTGAAACCCGTGCACATACCGACCATCGTGCAGGTAAAGGTATTGTCTGGCTTAGAAATTCATTGGATATGGTAGAAGGACAACCGACTACAGATTTTAGTCGTTTACTCGGTATGGTCGATACCGCGAATGGCATTGTGCCACGTCAGGATCCAAATGCGGGCTGGGGATTCCCGAATCTGGATTTGCAGATTCATATGCACCGTCTGCCGCAAGGTGAATGGCTGGGGCTTGAAGTGGTGCAACAGTATGGTGAAGATGGGATTGGTCTCACCAGCGGTGTACTGCATGATATTCACGGGCCTTTCGGTCGCAGTGAACAGATTCTGACCTTACGAAAATTCTAAAACTGATTTAAAAGCAAAAGGATGAATTGATTCATCCTTTTTTTATTGGCATGCTGTGCGCAATGGTTCAGGAATATTGATGAATGCGGATTAGTATTATTGGGGCAGGGCGTGTGGCTTATCATCTTGCCCATGCATTGTCAGCACAACATGAAATTGTACAGATCTACAGCCGGACTCTGGATAAAGCACAGCAACTGGCTGATCAATTTAAAGCGCAAGCCATCGCTCAACCTGAAAATCTGAATCAGGATATAGACTTGATGATCATTGCCGTGAGTGATCAATCAATTGCTGAGGTCATCAGACAAGTCTATTTTTACTTGCAAGATGTGCTGATTGTCCATACTTCAGGCAGTTCTCACCTGAATGTTCTAGCAGATGTACATGCAAAGTCTGGCGTCTTTTATCCATTGCAAACCTTTAGTCTGGAACGTGAAATTGACTGGGAAAATACGCCTTTATTTATTGAAGCGTCTGATCCAGAAGATCAAAAAATTCTAATTTATTTAGCAAATAGCCTAAGTAAACGAGTTTATCAATATAGTTCACAACAACGTTTGAGCTTGCATCTGGCTGCAGTGTTTGCTTGCAATTTTAGCAACTACTGTTATGACATGGCCAAGCAGGTGGTGGATGCACAGCAGGTAGACTTTAGCCTGCTTTATCCATTGATTCTGGAAACAGCCAATAAAGCGACGAAAAATGATCCTCGTCAGGGGCAGACTGGACCTGCGATGCGTGGTGATCAGAATATTCTGAATATGCATCAGCAGATGCTAGAGCAATCTGAACGACAAGACTTGGCAGATGTATATAAATTATTCAGTCAGCAGATTTTAGAACGCCATAAGAGCTAATAAAAAAGCGCTGAATAATCAGCGCTTTTTAGACTTATAGATATTAAGAAATTTTCTTAAAGATAAAGTCATTAATCTTGTGGCCAGCTTCGATCCCGCGACGTTCAAACTTGGTTTGTGGGCGCCATTCAGGGCGAGGGTAGCTGTTGCCTTTACCTGCCAGGTTTTCTAAACGTGGACGTTCTTCCAGAACTTCCAGCATCCACTCAGCATACGGTTCCCAGTCTGTTGCAGCATGGAAAGTACCGCCAAGTTCCAGCTTTTGCTCAACCAATGGCATGCGGTCATGAGATACAAAACGGCGTTTAAAGTGACGTTTTTTCTGCCATGGATCAGGGAAATACAGCTGAACGGTGTTGATGCTATTGTCTGGCATTTCACGAAGTACCTGAATCGCATCAGCATCCAGTACACGTAAGTTCGTCACGCCAGCCATACCTGCTTCATACACGCACTGCGCAATACCCGGTACATGCACTTCGATTCCGACAAAGTTACGCTCTGGATTCGCTTTCGCCATGAGAACCAGAGAGCGGCCCATACCAAAACCGATTTCGACAGTCAGCGGACGTTCAGGGTGTTCAAAATGCTGACGCAAATCACCTACCGGATATTCCAAAATTAAGTGACCATATTGTTCAAGCGCAGTACGTTGAGAGGTATTTAATGGCGCTGAGCGGCGCATAAACGTCACAATTTCACGGTGCTCGCTTAAATTGTCCAGCTCCACGACTTGCTGGTCTAATTGATCGTTCGACATAATTTTGGCAAATCTAAAAATTCAGAATGCGGTATTTTAAGTCCTGAGCGGTGCAAGTCAAACTTTTCTCGGTATTTCTCCATAAAAATCGAGCCAGAGATCTCAGACAAAATAAAAGAGCCAATCGGCTCTTTTATAGATCAAGCTTGATCAGGTACTAAAACGGTCGATCAAAGTGCTACTGGCTTCATTTAAACCAATCACAGTCACGTCTATGCCTTGGGCTTTAAACTTCTGGATGACGTTATTGAGCATATTTACTGAAGTTACATCCCAGATATGTGCATGCGTCAGATCTAGCTCAACATGATCTAGCTTTTCCTTAAAATCAAAAAACTGGTAGAACTTTTCTGTACTACTGAAAAAAATCTGACCAGAAATTATATAGCTACGTGAATTAGGCTTATGCAAATAAGTCGAGACATGTACAGTTCTTTCCAGCTTATTAATAAAGAACAGAGCAGAGAGCAATACACCGACAAATACACCGAGCGCCAGATTATGAGTAGCAAGCACGACAATTATCACTGCAATCATCACGGTATTAAATTCTAGCGGATGCTTGCCAAACTGTTTGATTGCACCCCACTGGAAGGTGGTAAATGATACCATAATCATAATAGCTACCAGTGCTGCCATAGGAATATAAGCCAGCCAGTCTTTCAGGAAGACCACCAGACACAGTAAAAATACGCCAGCAACTAATGTCGATAAACGTGTACGAGCACCTGATGAGACATTGATAATCGACTGGCCAATCATGGCACAACCGGCCATTCCGCCCATAAAACCGCTGACAATATTGGCCATACCCTGACCACGACATTCCTGATGTCGGTCACCTTCAGTTCCAGTCACTTCATCAATCACTGTAGTCGTCATCATACTTTCAAGCAGACCTACAGTGGCTAGAGTAAAGGAATAAGGCAGGATAATCTGCAAAGTTTCCAGATTCAGTGGAATTTCTGGAAGAAGAAAGACTGGCAAGGTATCTGGAAACTCTCCCAGATCGCTCACAGTACGCATATCTGCACCAAGCAATAACGCAAGTGCGCTCAGCACGACGATACAGATCAGAGGCGATGGAATGGCTTTACCGATTTTCGGGATATAAGGAAACAGATAGATAATTGCCAAACCTACTAAAATGAACAGATAAGCCGTACTGTCCATCCGGTGAATTTCCGGGATTTGTGCCACAAAAATCAGGATCGCGAGGGCATTCAAGAAACCATATACCACAGCCTGCGACACAAAACGCATCAGCTTGGCAACTTTAAAAAAGCCCGCAATCACCTGAATGATTCCGGTCAGAATCGTGGCTGCAAGCAGGTATTGCAAGCCATGATCCTTGACCAGCGTAATCATCAATAGTGCCATTGCACCTGTAGCCGCAGAAATCATGGCAGGACGACCACCGAAAAAGGCAATGGACACGGCAATACAGAAAGAGGCATATAAGCCGACTTGCGGATCGACACCGGCAATCGCAGAAAAGGCAATAGATTCAGGAATCAGGGCGAGTCCAACCACCAAACCTGCCAGTACATCAGTCCGGATATTGGAAAACCATTCTTCTTTTTTCAGGTTAATCACGAAATATCATCTAAATTTTGAGAACCTGCGTATCTTAAACAGATACAGATAAAAATCTACACAAGATTGACTTGCAAAAACCTGTAAATTCTTCAATATTGAATATGTAACTGTGCTGAATCACAGTTACGCTTTTTTGCAATTTACAGGTTTGATCACTTGAAAGTTTGTCAGAAGCGATTTAAAACATTGAGAAGTGTATAACAAGGATCAGAAATGAAGCTTTACTATTCGCCAGGCGCGTGCTCTTTGGCAGCTCATATTATTTTAAATGAAATTAATGTCGATTTTGATTTGGAATGTGTTGACTTAAAAACCCATAAAACAGAAAAAGGTGCAGATTATTACGAAATTAACCCAAAAGGTTATGTACCAGCATTAGAAATTAATCCGGGTTTAATTCTTACAGAAAATGTTGCAATTTTACCGTTTCTTGCTCAACACGATCCAAAACAAGATCTGATTCCACCTTCTGGCATGGGACGTGCCAAAGTGCTGGAGTGGTTAGGTTATCTCAATTCAGAACTGCATGATGCTTATGCTGTATTCTTCACTGGAAAATTATCAGATGAAGCCAAAGAAAAAGCATATGCAGAAATTGACCGTTTATTGAGTTATATCGATAAGGCGATTGGTGAATCGGACAATGATTATCTGGTCGATGATAATTTCGGTCCGGCAGATGCTTACCTGTTTGTTCTGACCAACTGGTCGAACCAGATTGAACATGATCTGAGCCCATATAAAAATATTATTCATATCCGTAATAAGGTTGCAGAACGTCAGTCTGTACAGATTGCAATGCGTGATGAAGGTTTGATTCCTTAATACTAAAATTTTGAAAAAGCGCCATAAGGCGCTTTTTTTATTGCTTCCAAAGTGATTATTGATATTTAGTCAATAATGAATTGCAAAATCACTGCTTTTTAGTAATAAGCAGAGTCTATATAGTGCCTGCATAAATTTTTGGTTTCAGGTTCTTTCCATGAAAAATATTTTATTAATTAATGGCGCAAAAGCTTTTGCCCATTCAAATGGTCAGTTAAATGATACTTTGGCCGAACTGGCACAAGAAGTATTGTCTGGACTGGGGCATCAGGTTCAGGTGACTCGTGCTGATAGTGAATATAATGCAAAAGCAGAAGTAGAAAAATACCTTTGGGCAGATACGGTCATTTACCAAATGCCAGGCTGGTGGATGGGTGCGCCGTGGCCAGTGAAAAAGTATATTGATGATGTTTTTACCGAAGGGCATGGCAACCTGTATGCAAATGATGGTCGCTCACGTTCAGATGCTTCAAAAAAATATGGCTCAGGTGGCCTGATTCACGATAAAAACTATATGTTATCTCTTACCTGGAATGCACCGATGGATGCGTTTACGGATACCGAGCAGTTTTTTCATGGCGTGGGTGTAGATGGCGTTTACCTACCTTTTCATAAAGCCAACCAATTCTTGGGGATGCAGGCTTTACCGACATTTATTGTGAATGATGTAATTAAAGCCCCTGAAGTTGAAGCGTATATTACACAGTATCGTGAACATTTAATTCAAATTTTTGCTTAACCAGGAGATATGACCATGCTAACCGTTATTGCTGAAATCATTTGTCATTCGGAACAAGGTATGAAAACAGTGCTGGATTCATTTAACAACATCCGCGCACAGGTATTACAAGAGCCAGGCTGTCATCTTTATGATGTTTATATTGATCATCCAGAGATTGAGAGCCGATTACAGACCAAAGTGCCTTTTTCAATCATGATGTTTGAAAAATGGGAAAGTATTCAGCATCTGGAAACCCACATGCATAGTGTAAATATGCAGCAACATGCTAAAGCCACTCAAGGTGCGGTTGCGAGTGTAAAGATTCGGATTTTAGAAGCACTTTAAGCTGTAATTCTCAGTTTGAAAGAGTTTGTAATATTTAATTTTATTCGAACTCTTGTGGCTGATTAAATTGAACCTGTTCAAGTTTCAGTGCGTAGCGGTGTTTTAAGGTGGACCATTGAACTTTGGCAAGTTGCGTCTGTTCTGAAAATTCATTTTCATCTGTTGTAGTTTTTAGCTTGCCTGTTAAAAAGTTAATGCTTCGTGCTGTACTCTCACCCGAGGCACGGTGAAAATCATCTACATCATAGCCAATCAATTTAAAAGCATTATCTTGGTATCGAAAGGTATAAGTATAATTGGTGACATACCATGAACCACAGCTTAGCCAGTAGTGTAAATGAACCCGAAGTACACCTTTTTGAATGCTTAAGGCTTCGGATTCACCAAGTGGATCAGTGAGGCAAGGCGACTCTAAATCACCTTCGGTTGGCAAAGTAGTATTGCTAGCTGCAAGCTGATAACCATTTGCCTGCTTGAATAAAATCAAAAGTTTTCGTTTGTTGGTATTCAGAACATGATTACCTACACCTGCATTTGCAACAAAGTTTTCGGGATTAGTATCTTCAATAATCAGAGCAATATCCGCTTGACCGTCCTGATTTAAATCGCCTTGCGCTTTTTCTAGAACTTTCCAGTTTTTCGGAATAAAAGATTGATAGCTTGATTTGGAAGAACTATCTGTCTGAGGTTTTGCACATGCATTTTGTGTAAATGCTATACACAGCAGGGTGCTAAATAGGAAAGGCAGTTTGATCTGATAAAGCATCGGTTTAAATTCCTTTTAATTATATTTTTATAAATGTTCGAAGTTAGATAATAAGTTAGTTTATCAAAAGAAGGTGAGAGGACTCTTTTAAAAATCATATGAGACGGGTTTGTGATGAGCTGCAATGTGTCTTTCTCATCAATTAAAAATATTTTGAGTTCTTCATTTGAGAATCTAAGTTACTAGAAAATGATCAAGGAAACTCCCTCTCCTTATAGGAGAGGTTTTTAAGAAATCCCCTCATCCTCTCGTGGAGCATGCTCCCCATCCTGAAGAGAGAAGGAAGGAACTTTAATACTAATGAACGACCATTGTCTGATTTATGAAAGGGATCTCATCTTAATCTTAAAATGTAATCAGAGTCATAAAGATTTAAAAGTCCAGGAGTTTGCTGGAAACTCCTGAACAGATCGACATGATTTAAATAATTTTTTGGGCCTCTAGCCTCGATTATTATTTAAAGAAATAACCGGTTTCAGGTGAGCTGGCATTGGCCATGCGTTTGCATGGCATACGGCCGGCAAGGAATGCTTCACGACCAGCTTCAACCGCTTTACGCATCGCAGAGGCCATTAACACCGGATTTTGTGCTGCTGCAATCGCCGTATTCATTAGTACGCCGTCACAGCCCAGTTCCATGGCAATCGCTGCATCACTGGCTGTACCGACACCCGCATCAACCAGCACAGGCACTTTGGCATTTTCTTTAATAATCGAAATCGTGTGTGGATTCAGAATCCCCAGACCAGAACCGATCAGGCTACCCAAAGGCATGATTGCTACGCAGCCCATACTTTCAAGTTCTTGTGCCACGATCGGATCATCTGAGGTATAGACCATGATTTCAAAACCGTCATCAATCAGGGTACGCGCTGCTTTCAAAGTTTCGGTAATATTTGGATAAAGAGTCTTTTCATCGCCCAGTACTTCCAGTTTTACCAGGTTATGACCATCCAGCAGTTCACGTGCCAGCATACAGGTGCGTATTGCGCTATTGGCATCAAAACAGCCCGCAGTATTTGGTAAAATGGTGTATTTTTCTGGCGGAACCACTGAAAGCAGGTTCGGTTGGTCTGGATGCTGACCAATATTTACCCGGCGAATAGCAACCGTTACAATTTCTGCACCACTGGCCTGAATGGCCTGATCTGTTTCATTTAAATCTTTATATTTGCCTGTGCCTACTAAAAGACGAGACTGGAATTGGCGTGAACCGATCTGTAATAAATCTTGCATAATTGTTCCAAGTGTTATTAGCCGCCACCGACTGCGTGAATAATTTCTATTTTGTCCGCTTCGCAAATGGGCGTTTCACCCAATCTGCTTTTAGAAATAATCATTTCATTGACCTCAACTGCAAAGCGTTTACCCTCAAGCGCCAGACTTTGAACCAGTTCCAGCAGGTTCTTGCATTGAGTTTCTTGTTGTTCGCCATTGATATATACCAGCATCTTGGCAACCCTCCATGATTATTGATTAAAGCATCAGACCTATTTGAGGTATTTTACGGCATTCCAGGCCAGAATTAACCAGCCAGCAATCATTAAGGCACCACCAATTGGCGTAATTGCACCTAAACCGCGCGGCAGACCCAGTGCCATGACATAGAGTGAGCCACAGAACAGGAAAATCCCCGCCTGAATTAGGAGAAAACTCCATTTAATTGGTAATTCAGGAATCACACGGCTGATCACTGCTAGAATAAGTAAGCCAAGAGCATGGTAGAAGAAATAATCTGTGGCCGTTTGCCACCAGGTCAACTGTGCTTCAGTCGCTCGAGTCTTTAAACCATGGGCACCAAATGCGCCGAGCATGACTGCAAGCGCAAGATTAAGTGCTGAAATCGCAATCCACATTTGAATTGATCTTCCCAATAAAGTTTGCGCTTAACCTTAGCATAAAAGCCAAGGCTGAAACACGGCATTAAAAGACAAAAAAAGCCTTCATATATGAAGGCTTTTTCTTAAGATTAGTAGCTTATTAATTCAACACGTCAGTTTGAAGACATTGCCACTTTGATTTTTTCCATTGCATTCTTTTCAAGCTGACGGATACGTTCGGCGGAAACATTATATTCAGCTGCCAGTTCATGCAAGGTTGACTTTTCATCATCCAGCCAGCGACGCTGCAAGATATTGCGAGAACGGTCATCTAGCTGTTCCATCGCTTCATGCAGGGCAGAGGTGCTTTGTTCCTCATAGTCTTCATTTTCAATCAGACGTGCCGGGTCATAACGGTTGTCTTCCAGATATAATGCTGGAGCAACGTGAGTTGAATTTTCGTCATCATCGTCACCTGATGCTTCAAATGCTGCATCATAAGCCGTCAATCGGCCTTCCATTTCCAACACCTGTTCTGGTGTTACATTCAGGTCATTGGCAATCGACTGAGCTTCTTCAAGCGTTAACTTTTTAGAAGACTTTTTCAGACTACGTAAATTGAAGAACAGTTTACGCTGCGCTTTAGTGGTCGCAATTTTGACAATACGCCAGTTACGAATTACATATTCATGAATTTCAGCTTTGATCCAGTGCACCGCAAATGACACCAGACGTACGCCCATACTAGGGTCAAAACGCTTAACGGCTTTCATCAGGCCAAGGTTGCCTTCCTGAATCAGGTCACCTTGAGGCAGGCCATAACCTGCATAACTACGTGCAATATGTACCACGAAACGCAAATGAGACATGACCAGCATTTTTGCTGCGTCCAAGTCCTGGTCGTAGTAATAGCGTTCAGCCAACTCTTTTTCTTGTTCGGCCGTTAAAATAGGAATTTGATTGACAGTGCTAATATAAGCACCAAGATTGACACCTGGCGCCGATAATGACAGGGGCATCAATTGATTGCGGCTGTCACTCATGTGTTCTCCTTGAAGTGCGGGGGATTTAACCCTTAACTAGGTTTTATCTTAATCCAAACTCTCCTCAAATAATGGATATTTGGGTAGAGAAATGTAAACTTTTATACGAGTATGGAGAGCATCCAGTTTAATTGAAAATTTTTAAGATTCAATCAGGTAGTGATACTCGGTCGTAGAAATCTGTTGAGATTCGCATTTTAACTGATGCATTTGGCAATACCGTGTAACATCAGTTTGACTATATGGATCTGATGACTTTAACAAGAATGTTTTGCCCTGATCTGCTTTTAATGCACGCTTTAACATCAGGAGCGGCATCGGACAGGGTTTACCCATGGCATCAATAATATGCGCTTGACCGTGGTTATCACTCATTTCCGTTTTATTCATATCGCAAAAAAGGCTATAAATATTAGCAAATAGGATGCCAAAACCCAACTATTTAGCTAAAAAGTTACATGAAATAATATATATAATTTTTCTGATATATATTGTGAAAAAAATAACTAAATCAAAAGGAACAAAGCTAAAAAATATCTATTAATTGTCATAAACCCATGTTAAGCTCGTTGCGTATTTAGGATTTCAGATAAACAAATTGATTGTTTTTCGCCCTATACACAATGGATGTAACCGGGATTTTGTTAATAGTTTTACAGAATGATTACAAGCTTAAAAATAATATTTTCAAACTTGTTTGCTCTGCTGTTTGCAACACCGGGTGGTCCTTTTTTTAGTATCAATGAGGATTAACTTATGACAGCTGCTCGTGAACAAGGCGTAGTTAAATGGTTCAACGACACTAAAGGCTTCGGCTTTATTCAACGCAACGGCGGTGATGACGTATTCGTTCATTTCCGTGCAATCCAAGGCGAAGGCCACCGTTCACTTCGTGACGGCCAACGTGTTGAATTCAGTGTAGTTAAAGGCCAAAAAGGCTTCCAAGCTGAAGAAGTTCAACCATTAGACTAATCTTCGGATTAAGCTAATAAACGCCCCAATATAAATTGGGGCGTTTTTTGTTTATACTATTCCATCTTAGTGATTATCAAATTAGAGCAGCGCTTTATGTCATCTGGTTTTGAAACCTTAAATTTACATCCCCAACTGAAAAAGGCAATTGATGCTTTAGGCTTTACTTCCATGACGCCGATTCAGCAGAAGGTTTTAAAATTCACCTTGGCAGGACATGATGCTATTGGTCGTGCACAAACGGGTACGGGTAAAACAGCCGCATTCCTGATTAGCGTGATTAATGACTTGCTGAATAATCCGGTAAAAGAACAGCGTTATCGTGGTGAACCGCGTGCACTGATTCTGGCACCAACACGTGAACTTGCCCTGCAAATCGAAAGCGACGCGCATGAGCTGACCAAGTTTACTGACCTGAGTGTCGTAACACTTCTAGGTGGTGTAGATTTTGACAAGCAGAAAGCTCAATTGGATAAAGCGCCAGTGGATATCATGGTTGCTACTCCAGGGCGTCTGATTGATTTTGTCGAGCAAAAAGAAGTCTGGCTAGACCAGATTGAATTCCTGGTGATTGATGAAGCTGACCGTCTACTGGATATGGGTTTTATTCCATCAGTAAAACGTATTGTGCGTTTCTCGCCACGCAAAGAGCAGCGTCAGACGCTGATGTTCTCTGCAACTTTTAGCTATGATGTCTTGAATCTGGCACAGCAATGGTTATTTGAACCGGTCACTGTCGAAATTGAGCCAGAGAAAAAAACCAATGCCGACGTAGAACAGCGTGTGTATATGGTGGCGAAAGCAGACAAATATAAGTTGCTGCAAGACATTCTGCGTGATGAGCCGATTGAAAAGGTCATGATTTTCGCTAACCGTCGTGATCAGGTACGTAAGCTATATGATCATTTAAAACGTGATGGTTATAAGGTGGTAATGCTGTCAGGTGAAATTGCCCAAGACAAACGCTTAAAAATGTTAGACCAGTTCAAAAATGGTAAACATAACATCATGATTGCGACAGACGTTGCCGGTCGTGGTATTCATGTGGATGGCGTATCTCATGTGATTAACTTCACTTTACCTGAACAGTCCGATGATTACGTACACCGTATTGGTCGTACCGGTCGTGCGGGAACGCGTGGTGTAAGTATCAGTTTCCTGGCGGAAGATGATGCGTTCTATTTGCCAGAGATTGAAAAAGCGATTGGACAGAAATTACCGCTGACCCGTTTAGAAGGCTATTGCTAATCTAAACTGCAAAAAAACCGCTCTTCAAGAGCGGTTTTTTATTACTGCACATGTTGAAGCTTATTTTGCTTCACAGCGGAACGTTAAAACAGTCTGATAATCATCATTCTGGTTCAATCCGGTGTTGGTGCCGGCAATATTGCCTAATACAGTCGCAGCAGCCTGAATCATTTGTCCGGTCTGTTCATCGACTACACCTTTTAGTGCACCATCATAAGAAGTTTTTTCATCCAGAATAATCGCAGTTGCTTTGGAGCCACAGGTTTTGCTGGCGGCATTCACTGCATTATTTTTAGAGGTTAACTGGTTTTTACCTAATCCTGTTACTTCAAACTGATTATTTTCCTTTTGAACCGCCACTGAAGTCGGGTTAGATGCACAGGCAGTTAAAAGGAGAGCTGAAGCTGCTAATCCGCTGATCGCAATTGTTTTTTTCATCATAAAATCTCGCTTGAAAACAGAACTGGGAATATTGAAACACAGTAAAAAGCACAGAATTAGGAGCTGTTGTATAAGTTTGGCAATTTTTGATGTTGCTCTATGAGAGAAAAGTGAATGAAAGAGACCTTTTATTGATTCCATAGAAAATATTGTAATCTTCCTTAAATATTTTCAAGGTAGAGGTATTTGCAAGTTTCTAGAGTATTACTAGTGGAATATGCTAATCTTGACCGTAGTTTTTAAGTTATAGATCTATAAAGCAATGACGGAATCTGTGGTCGACATCGTTCATCAAAATATTCACCAACGTCAATCAATAGGACATTTGCTGGCACCTGCGCCGAATGCAGAACAGTTAGAAATGGCATTTAAAGCTGCTTTGACAGCACCGGATCATCACCGGTTAAAACCTACCACTTTTGTGATCATCCCGGATGCGCAACGTGAAGCATTTGGTGAACTGTTATCGCAAGCACTGATAGATCTGGGTCAAACTGAATCAGCTCAGATTGAACGGGTCAAGAATCATCCTTTTCGTGCACCTTTGCTGGTACTGGCATTAACCCGTTTGCAGGATCATCCGAAAGTGCCACATTTTGAGCAGATTTTGAGTTCAGGTGCCGCTATTCAAAACTTCTTGCTGTCTTTGCAGGCTCAAGGTTTTTCAACTATGTGGCGTAGTGGCGCAGTAGTAGAATCAAAATTTTTCAAGCAGTCGCTCGGCATTGGTAAGGATGATCTGGTTTCTGGCATTATCTATATCGGTACGGCGGCAAAAGCGATTGCACCACGTGCTGAAATCCAGACCCAGAATTATGTAAGTTATTGGAATCAAAACTAAGGCATTTCAAGACACAGGATATTAGAAAACAAGATGTCAGAATTAAATTTTACCGATTTGATTGAACCGGTAGTGGTCAACCAGAATACGGCTTTAAGAATTACAGTTTTAGGCGGTGGTAGTTTTGGTACTGCAATGGCCAATACCGCGGTTCGAAATGGCTGCGATACCATGATCTGGATTCGTGATCCGGAAGTAGCTGAAGATATTAATGCAACACATATCAATAAACGCTATCTACCGGATTTTAAGCTGGAAGAAAATCTGCTTGCTGTGTCCGATCTGGAGAAGGCTGTTCGTGATCGCGATATTATTCTAGTCGCGATTCCAAGTCATTCTTTTCGTGATGTGTTGCAGCAGATCAAGCCCTTTATAACCTCTCAAGCGGTGATTTCCCTGACAAAAGGGATTGAAGCCAATACCTTCAGCTTTATGAGTGACATCATTCGTGAAGAACTACCGGAAGTGCCTTATGGTGTGCTGTCTGGTCCAAACCTGGCCAAAGAAATTGTCGCAGGTCAGCCGGCAGGTACGGTGATTGCCAGTGAATCTGAACTGGTACGTTATGCAGTGCAACAGGCACTCCATAGTGCATTATTCCGTGTCTTTGCCAGTGATGATGTGCATGGCGTAGAACTGGGTGGCGCATTGAAAAATATTTATGCGGTCGCGATGGGAATGGCGGCTGCCTATAATGTCGGTGAAAATACCAAAAGTATGATTCTAACTCGTGCGCTAGCTGAAATGAGCCGATTTGCAGTCAAGCTGGGTGCAAATCCGCTAACTTTCTTGGGGCTTTCTGGTGTAGGTGATCTATTTGCCACTTGTAACAGTCCGCTGAGTCGTAACTATCAGGTTGGTTATGCATTAGGTAAGGGTAAAACCTTAGAGCAGGCGACGACTGAACTGGGTCAAACTGCGGAAGGGATCAACACCATTGTGCAGGTAAAAGCGCGTTCAGAAGAGCTGGATGTTTATATGCCGATTACAACTGCCTTGTATGAAGTGATCTTTGAAGGAGCGCCGCCGCTGACGATCGCTTTATCTTTGATGAAAAATGGTCATCGCAGTGATGTGGAATTTGTCTTGCCACATCATCAAGTCTGATCTATAACACAGGAAGAGCGATGATTATAATGCTGACTGATGACCGTAGCGACAAAATAAATAGGGAATAAGATGCAACTGACTTTAGTGCGACATGGCGAAGCCGCGCCACCAGTGAGTGGGAATGATAGCAAACGTCCCCTAACGGAACGCGGGCATCAACAGGCGGAACAGACAGCGCAGTATTTAAAGGACATCATTAAACCGGAAGTGTTTGTGGTCAGTCCTTTATTGCGTGCGCAGGAAACTCTGGCGCATTTACAGCACTATTTTAAAGATGTACCCGTGGTGATCTGTAATACCATCAAGCCTGATGATGATGCTAAAGTTGCAGTTGAATGGTTATCGCAGTTGCCGTATGAGTCCATTGCGGTGGTTTGTCATATGAATGTTGTGGCGCATATTGCCTCCATTCTCGTGACTGAGTCTTTCCACCCGTTTCATTTATCAGAAGCACGTATTTATGATCAGGCCGTGATTGCACCAGGCTTATCAACACAAGTTAAAAGCTTTATTCCAACAGTATAAAAACCAATTAAAATGGTAGAACACAATCGATGTTGTATTTATGGATGCCGGAAGCCAATGGGGTTTGGCAATGGTCAAAGGGGGAGTTCTGGAACACTGCTGCAACACTTGAGCAGCTGATTCAGGATATTCAGGCTTATCATGGTGAAGAGGCGACGGTCTTTTTTCCAAGTCGTCATGTGCAAATTTTGCAGCAGACTTTGCCAAAGAGCCAATATAAAAAAATGGGCAATGATGGCATTAAATATCTGTTAGAAGAATATGTAGTACTGCCTGTCGATACCATGAAAGTGCTGCATCATTTTCAGCAGCCTGACCAGATCAGTATTCTGGGGATTGCAAATTCTACAGTTGAAACTTTGCAGCATGCCCTGAATTTGATTCCTGTTAAACTCGCTGCGTTATTGCCAGACTTTCTGGTTTTGCCAGTGCCTGAACATGCGCAGCAGCGCGTTATTGCACAAATTGGTGGGCATTTGCTGGTACGTGAAGCTGAATATATCGGCCAGTCAGTGGATGATCTGAGCCTTTATCTGGATTTTCAGTCTAAAGATCTGGAATATCAGGTCAGCAATCTCAGCCCTGAACAAATGAGCAGTTTAGAAGCGGTAGCAACACGTGAACAATTAAACTCGTTCCAATATACGTTGCCAATGCTGAAAAAACCGAAACAGCATCCATTTAATATCCTGCCAAAGGGTAAATCGGATCATACTGTTTCCGGTTACTGGAAAGCCTGTGCGGCGGTTTTTCTTGGGATTTTAGTACTACAGTTTACTTATGATGCGGTGCGCTGGTATCAATATAAAAAAGTCGCCAATACCACTGCGATGCAGGCGATTGACCAGTTTAAATATTGGTTCGGACAAAATTATCCGGTCACTGAGCAGAATATTAAAAGTCAGTTTGAAGCCCAGCTTCGTCAAAGTCAGACTGCGGATACTCAGGCTTTGCAGCTCATTAGCCGAGTCGGGCCGGTGTTGATGCAAAACCAGATTGTGGCACAGCGTGTCAATTATGATCCGTCTGGATTGAGTCTGCAGTTACAGTCCAATTCATCTGAAAGTTTAAATACTTTGACCAAGCAACTGGGGCAGCAGGGCTTTAAAGTAGAATTGGGGAATATACAGGCGAATGGAACAGGCGCCGTAGGACTGGTGAAAATACAATAATGAAAGCTATTGAAACCTTACAGAACCGCATGGATCTGCAAATTGAAAAACTGACCGATTATCTGGATCGTTTGTCAGCACGTGAACGCATTCTGGTAATCTTTACCACAATCTTTGTGCTGGTGACCGCTGTTGCGAGTGCACTCTGGGCAATGCATCAGGCAGCAGATACCCAGCAGAAACGTTTAAATGATCTAAAAGATACGCTGGTCTGGATGCAAAGCAATGCTGTTACTATGAAGCCGGCAGGAGACTTGCAATTAGATGCAGCAGAAAAAGTGCAGCGTATTGCTCAGCAACAAGGGCTGTCGGTCGCATCACAGCAAATGGATGGAAAAATTCAGTTGATGCTGTCTCATGAAAATTATTCTGTGCTGGCCAACTTCCTGACACAGTTGGCACAAATGGGGCTAAGTATCGAGAAAATGGAACTAAATAATGAAGCAGGGCAGATTAAATTAACAGCGACTGTGCAATAACTGGTAAAAATAAAGATTTGCAAAGCATGGTTTTTTTGTCAGCCTATGCCTATAATATGCCGACTTAAAAAGCAGTAGACTTTTCTAGATATGTTGTATTCTCTAGCCCGCCCTTTGTTGTTTTCTTTAGCACCAGAGCGTGCACATGAGCTGACACTATCACTATTAAAATCATCCCATAAAATGGGCATGATGCGTCAAAATGTTGCTGTGAAACCTGTGACCTGTATGGGAATCGAATTTCCTAATCCGGTCGGTCTTGCAGCAGGGTTAGATAAAAATGGTGCCTATATTGATGCCTTGGCCAGTCAAGGCTTTGGTTTTATTGAAATTGGTACTATTACTCCACGCCCGCAACCTGGTAATCCTCATCCACGTTTATTCCGTCTTCCGAAAGCCAAAGCGATTATTAACCGTATGGGCTTTAATAATGATGGCGTGGATAAACTGATTGAAAACGTTAAGGCTGCAAAATTTAAAGGTGTGCTGGGAATCAATATCGGTAAAAACGCTGATACTCCTGTAGAAAAAGCAGTAGATGATTACCTTATTTGTTTAGAAAAAGTCTATAATTATGCTTCCTATATCACCGTTAATATTTCTTCTCCAAATACCAAGAACCTGCGCAGTTTACAAAGTGGCGATGCACTGACTGAATTGCTGGAAACGCTGAAGAATCGTCAGCTGGAACTGGCTCAGGAACATCAGCATTACGTTCCTCTGGTATTAAAAGTTGCACCGGATCTTGAAGCTGAAGATATTGCCTTTATTGCCAAGCAGTTATTGCAATACAAGATTGATGGTCTGATCGTGACCAATACCACATTGTCACGTGAAGGTGTGGAAGGTCTGGAGCATGCAGAAGAAGCGGGCGGTTTATCAGGCGCGCCAGTCTTTGAGAAAAGCACGGCATGTCTGGCTGCATTTGCAGAGGAATTAAAGGGACAAATTCCATTGATTGGTGTGGGTGGTATTCTTTCAGGTGCGGATGCACTGGCCAAGAAAAAAGCTGGTGCAAGCCTTGTACAAGTCTATAGTGGCCTCATATATACTGGGCCGGAACTGGTTAAAGACTGTGTAGCCGCGCTTTAAATCCTATGAATGCCATTGATATCTTTCTACTGATTATCTTGCTCATTGGAGGGCTCAACGGTTTGCGCCAAGGATTTATTAAAGCCTTTGCGAACTTAGTGGGATGGATTTTTGCCTTGATTATTGCGGCGAAATATTCAACACTACTTGCGCCCTCAATGGTTGCTCTTAGTACAGATCCAGTGGTACAGAAGATTGCAGCCTTTGCCTTTATCGTTCTGATGATTGTGGTACTCACCTGGATTGTTACCTTTCTGCTCAACCGCATTTTAAAAACCCTGAAACTTGGTCCGCTGAATCGTCTTGCGGGCGGTGTTTTCGGCAGCCTGAAAGGTTTGCTGATTGTTCTGATTACTATGCAAGGTATTGGCCCTTGGGTTGAAAGTTCGCCGCACTGGAAGCAGTCCAAATTTATACAGGTTTTATTGCCATATGCGCCTTGGGCAACAGAGCTCTCCAAAGAAGCCGCAAATGGCGCCCTGCAACATATCAAGTCTGAAGGGGCACAGAAACCTTTAGATTCCTCATCTGAACCGGTATCCAAGGCCAAGAGTTCAGATGCGTCAACGAATAATCCTTTTTATTAATCCTAGCTTGTCTGCGAGGTTGCTATGTGTGGAGTAGTTGGTATAGCTGGTAAATCACCTGTTAACCAAATGTTGTTTGATGCATTAACGATGTTACAACATCGTGGACAAGATGCAGCTGGGATTGTGACTTGTCAGGAAGGCCGCCTGTTCCTGCGTAAAGATGTCGGTATGGTCCGTGATGTATTCCATACCCGTCATATGCGTGCTTTACAGGGTAATTATGGTATTGGTCATGTGCGTTACCCAACGGCGGGTACTTCGAGCAGTGCCGAAGCGCAACCATTCTACGTAAACTCACCTTATGGGATTACACTGGCGCATAATGGTAACCTGACCAATGCTGAAGAAATTCATGATGACCTGTTCAAAACTGACCTGCGTCACATGAATACTGATTCAGATTCAGAAGTGCTACTAAACGTACTGGCGCACGAATTACAAAAACGTGGCAAGCTGGTACCAACATCTGAAGATATTTTCCAGGCTGTGACGCGTGTACATGAACGTTGCAAAGGTGGTTATGCTGTTGTTGCGATGATTACTGGTCAAGGTCTGGTAGGCTTCCGTGATCCAAACGGTATCCGTCCATTAATTTATGGTTCGCGCGAAACAGAAAATGGTATGGAATATATCATTGCTTCTGAATCTGTAGCGATTACTGCGCTAGGCTTTAAGGTTGAGCGTGATATCGAACCGGGTGAAGCGGTTTTCATTGATTCTGACGGTAATTTCTTTACCCAGCAATGTGCAGCAAATCCAGAATACCGTCCATGTATTTTTGAATATGTGTACTTTGCTCGTCCAGATGCAACCATTGATGGGATCTCTGTGTATAAAGCCCGTCTGAAAATGGGTGAGAAGCTGGCACAAAAAATTCTGCGCGAGTGGGGCGATGAGCACGACATCGACGTGGTGATTCCAATTCCGGATACTTCACGTACTTCTGCACTTGAACTGGCTAATATGCTAGGCGTGAAATTCCGTGAAGGTTTCATGAAAAACCGTTATATCGGCCGTACCTTCATCATGCCAGGTCAGCAACTGCGTAAAAAATCAGTACGTCAAAAACTGAACCCGGTTGAGCTCGAGTTCCAGGGCAAAAACGTTCTACTAGTCGATGACTCGATTGTGCGTGGCACGACTTGTAATGAAATTATTCAGATGGCACGTGATGCGGGTGCGAAAAAAGTATTCTTCGCTTCTGCGGCACCTATGGTGAAATATCCAAACGTATACGGTATTGATATGCCGGCGAAATCTGAACTAATCGCTTCTGAACGTAGTGTAGAAGAAATCCGTGAAATTATTGGTGCTGACCGTCTGATTTTCCAAGATCTGGAAGACCTGAAAGATGCAGTACGTACCAAAAAAGTTCCTCATTTGCGTGAATTTGACTGTTCTGTATTTGATGGTGTGTATGTCGCAGGTGGAATCAATGCTGAATACCTCGATCAATTAGAGCAAAAACGCAGTGATGGCGCCAAAAAAGGCGACAATTTTATTGATGTGAATATTGATGCAGCATCAGTTGATCTGACCGGTGTACGCGAAGTCTAAGCAATTAAAATCATGATGAAAAAGCGGGAATTTCCCGCTTTTTTGTTTTATGATGAGCCCAAGGAAAGACCAGATCAGTTAGGGTGGTAGATTGAAAAGCGTAGGATATGCTTTGGTCAAAAACAAGAATATGCTATTGCTAGCCAGCTTTTGTCTGATTGCGATACTATTAACAGTTCTGATTATCAATACAGTGGTTGGCCTGTTTGTTTTCTATGCTGATCCTAGCCAGTCCATATGGTGGCATGTTCTTAGTCCTTATCTGGTTGCGCTAGTTTTATTTTTGATGATTATTTCGGTCATCTATGAGTTTTATACATTCCGTGCCGGCGGCTATTCTTTAGCCCAGCAAATGGGCGCGCGTCGACTGAACCAAATGGAAAGTATTCCGGAAGAAAGTGCTGCACTACGGATCAATACTCAACTGGCAGATACGTTCCTGATTGAACCGCCAGCCATGTATGTGTTGCCCAATGAAGTCGGGGTCAATGCGTTAACAGCGGGTTTTAGTCCACGTGATACTGCTATTATTCTGACTTGGGGTGCATTACAAACCCTTGATGAAATTGAACTTTATGGCTTGCTCAGTCATGAATTTAACAAGATTCTATCTGGTGAAACAGCTGAAAATACTCGCCTGAAAATTCTATATAGCAGTCTGACCACTTTTAGCCAATGGGGCAGCAAGATTGCGAAGTTAGGCTTTTATCGCAATGATGTGCCTCGCGAAAACAAGTTTGAAACCTTCTATGTCTCAATCGGAGCAGTCATCTGGTTGATTGGCAGCTTGGGTATTTTGATCACGCGTTTTATTAAATATATTTCATTGGGCGGACGTACTTATAAAAATGACCAGAAAACCCGACGCCTGATTCAGAATGATGCCAATATTCAGACTTTATTGCGCATTCATGTGCATCATTCAGGATCACAGATTTATAGTGAATATGCCGAATCCATTTCACATATGTGTTTTGCCAATTCCTTAAGTCCACAGAACTGGCTAAATATTCATCCGAATATTAATCAGCGTATTTATGAATTAAATCCTGCCTTGATTCAGGATCTACAGCTTGAAAATCTGAAGAAACTAAAAAACCAGCCTTTGTTTAGCCTGTTTCGTTCACTCGAAGATGTCGTGCCTGAAAGCACAGCAGTCTGGGAATCCCCACAGCCTTTGCCTTTATTGCGTTTGTCTCCAATCAGCTTTGCAATCAAGGATGCCATCAAGCCATTGAATCCTGAACTACGTGCCAATATGCCGCGTCCGGAGCTGATTGAACGTGCTTTGCAAACCTCGACCGGCTCGCGTGAAGTGATGGTCGCGATTTTGATGATCCGGCAATATCGTGAGTTTATTCCAACTGAAGCTGAAGTCAGTCGTGCGATTATTGATTCATTATTAAATCTAGATGGACGGGTACATATCTCGATTTTCCAGCAAGCCTGTAAAAATATTGGTGGAATGCCTACTACGGTAGCGCGACAGTTTTTAATGAAGCTAGCAAGGATTATTCAGGAAGATGGTGAAATCGGTTTGCTGGATGCCTTATTGCTAGAGCGGGTGAAGTATGAGCTGAATCTGTTGCCGATGCATACACCGACGTCTTTAGATGAGGTCAAACCACAGATTGTACGTCTGATTGATGCCTTGCTGCATGTGCAGCAGATTAATAGTGATAATCAGCTGGAGGTTAGGGAAAAGATTTTAAATCGTATTCTTAGCCCACGAGAACTTGAGCTGTATAGTGAAATCTCAGATGAGCCGATTGATTTGGCCGAGATTTTAAATGATATTGCCGGATTGTTATTGCGTGATCGTTTGAGCATGTTAGGAATTGCAGAGGTTTGCCTGTGGAGCGACCGGATCATGACCCAGGATGAACTGGATGTGATGGAGCTCTTATACTGGCGCTTGGGCTTTGAATCCAATGAAATTACCCAGCAAATGCTCAAGAAAAACAGCTTGATGATTATCTAGTATTTTTAAATTAATATAATGTATTTAAGTCGAGTCTTTCCAGAACTGATCTATAAACAAACTTGCAGTAGAAAAAAGTAATCTTATAAATTGATTTCTATTCTGAGTTAAAATGACTCAAGATAGAGAGTGAAAAGCTTGGAAATAGTTCGGCAAAGAAAAGCGAATCCCGTTAAAATGTTCAACCTGAAATAGGTGATGAAGAAAAGATGATTGGGCATCAGCGTGACATACTGGCAACATTAGGAATCGATATCTGGATTCCCAAGGGCGACGTATGTCAGCAGCATCAGGTTTCGATCTGGCGTGATCAGGCCCCAGCAGAATTACATAGCGAAATCATCCTGCCACAACCGACTCAGATTGCTCCGGTAGCAAAAGCTCCTTTAATTGCGCCTGAGCCTGTTACAGTTGAAGCAAAAGCTGAAGCTAAAAGTGAAGCGCCAGTAGTTGTTGCAACAATTCAGGAACAGCGGGAAATTCTGCATATTCCGCCATTCAACTTGCAGGCTTTAAGCTTGGAACATTGCACGATTGTCATCGATGCCACAGAAATGACCGAGCAAACCCAGCATTTATGGACCAATATCCAGCGTGCTCTGCAAAGTGAATTTTATGAACTGAACTGGCCATTTCCTTGGGTGAATCTGCAAGATGGCCGGGGTGTTGAATCTTATATTCAGGGTTTTCTGGACATGATGAGCCTGGAAAAAAATATCATTTCCCTTGGCTCTATTCCGCATGTGACACATAATAAAATGATTCAACTGGCATCTTTACAGGAAATGCTGGATCAGCCCATACTTAAAAAACGCTTATGGCAATTTATGCAAAACAGGCCAGCGAACTCAGAATAATATTGATGTGGAATAGGGACATATGAAACAAAAAGTGATTGTATTTAGCCAGATCGATCAGGATGTCCAGAAAAAACTCGAACAAAATTTTAATGTAGTAACTTTACAGCCGAAACTGGGCAATGTACATGAACAGTTGCTGGAACATGTGCGCGATGCCGATGGCATGATTGGGGCAGGCCGACTGCTCAATCGCGATAATCTGGCACTAGCAACCCGACTTAAAATCATTTCTAGTGTCAGTGTAGGGTATGACAACTATGAAGTTGATTATCTGAATGAAAAAAATATCTATCTGACCAATACCCCCCATGTCCTGACTGAAACCACGGCAGATCTGGGATTTACGCTGTTAATGGCAGCTGCACGCAAAGTGGCTTATCTGGATCACTGGACCAAACAGGGACAATGGCACCGCACGACACGTGAAGCACAGTTTGGTATGGATATTTTCGGAAAAACGCTGGGGATAATCGGGCTAGGGCATATTGGGGCAGCAGTTGCACGCCGTGGATTTTACGGTTTCAATATGAATATCTTGTACCATAATCGCCATGAAAAACCGGAATTGGCTCAAGGGCTCAGTGCACAGTATTGTTCTCTGAATGAGCTTTTGCAGCGTTCAGATTTCGTGGTGGTTACCGTGGATTTAAATGCTGAATCAAAAGCACTGATTGGAGCAGAACAACTGGCACAGATGCAGCCACATGCGGTGCTGGTAAATATCTCCCGTGGGCCTGTGATTGATGAGCAGGCTTTGATCGAAGCCTTAAAAGCCAACCAAATCTTTGCTGCGGGTCTGGATGTCTATGAGAAAGAGCCTTTAAAAGAATCAGAATTATTTGAGCTGGATAATGTCATTACCTTGCCCCATGTCGGTTCGGCCACAGTGGCGACGCGTCGAAAAATGGCTGAGCTGGCTTATCAGAATCTGGTCGATGCACTTGAAGGGCGGGTGCCACGCTATGTGGTGAATCCTCAAGTAATTGGTTCATCTAAGTAATATTAAATAACATTTTCCTGCATCTATGCTCATTTTTCGATGCTATATTCGAGACAGGTTGAAACTGAATTTTAGAGATTTTTCATTGAAACGTTTGGTATTGGCGTGCGGGTTAGGTCTGTGTGCAGCAGCAGGACATAGTGATAATGATTATTTTAATCAGCCTGCTGCACAATTTTCTGTACCGGATATTGGTGCGGGCGTCGGATTGATCGATCAGCAAAAAGAACAAATGATCGGTGAGAAGGTCTATCGTCAAGTCCAGAAACAAATGCCTGTGATTCAGAATCCATGGCTTGAAGATCAGTTACTTTCCATATTCTCTCAAATTCTCAGTCAGACCAAATTACAGCAGCCGATTGGGTTAATGGTAATCAATGATCCGCAAATTAATGCTTTTGCAGTACCCGGCGGATTATTTGCTTTAAATGCTGGCCTGATTAATTCAGCCCGGAATACAGACGAAGTGGCAGGGGTGATGGCACATGAAATTGCACATGTTACACAACGTCATTACAGTCGTTCGCAAGAAACCTTTAAAGGACAAGGGTTATTAGCCTTAGCAGGGATTCTGGTGGGGGCATTAGTCGCTTCACAGGCAGATGGTGATGCAGGTGCAGCAGTGATGATGGGTTCTCAAGCAGCACTACTGGATCAGCAATTGACTTATAGCCGTAATCAGGAACGTGAGGCGGACCGGATCGGGATGCAATATATGTATGCTGCCGGCTATAGTCCGCACAGTATGGCGGATTTCTTTGAAGTGATGCATCGGTCCACTAGCCGTTTAAGCTTTATGCCAGATTTCTGGCTGACGCATCCTTTAACTACTGAGCGTATGAGTGAAGCGCGTTTGCGTGCCAATCAGTTGCCTGCGGTTAAGCGTAATTTAAATGATCAGGATTTTGAAATCATTAAATGGTATACACGGGTACTGTCACGTCAGACTACTGAACAACAGCTCAACTTAATGGTGCAACGTAATGATTTTCCTGGTCAGCTGGTTTTAACGGCTTATCAGCTTCAACAGGGAGATTTTCAGGCGGCACAAACCGCACTGGATCAAGCCAAAAAGCACAATAAAATGCATCCTTTGCAGGTGTTATTTCAGACTGATATTTATCTGGGGCAAAATCAGCTGGATAATGCGCTAAAAAGCATTAGTTCAGCCGCACGGATCATGCCGGAAAACCGTGCTTTAAATTATAAATATGCTGAAACCCTGATTCGTGCTAAACAGCCTGATCAGGCCAGAACGATTGTGCAGCGCTTTTTAAATAGCAATACCCGTGATGTTAGTGGCTGGAGATTAATGCAACTGGCAGCGAATGCAGCACCTGATTCATCGATAAAAGCCGCGAATGTCTTGCGTTATCGGGCTGAAGTGGAGTACTGGTCAGGCTATGAAGAAACTGCGATTAAGTCCTTAATACATGCTCAACGCATCAGCAAAGGCAATCAGTCTTTATCGGCAACGATTGGCCAGCGTTTAAAACAGATGCAGCAAACGCGACAGTTTAAAATTTAAGTCTATTTTTCTAATGATTTTTAGCTTCAGTAGATATAGCCGAAGTTCACTAAATCACGCTACAATCCGGGCAAAGCTAAGTTGTCTATTTTAATTATTTTATGAAAAAAATATTATTGGGTTTATTGATATTGGGGTACGGCGGTAATGTATTGGCGGCTAGTGCA
Organism: Acinetobacter sp. YH16038; assembly: GCF_013417275.1. Taxonomy (NCBI): domain Bacteria; kingdom Pseudomonadati; phylum Pseudomonadota; class Gammaproteobacteria; order Moraxellales; family Moraxellaceae; genus Acinetobacter; species Acinetobacter sp. YH16038. Next base: position 51,767 of record NZ_VPEG01000024.1, read on the forward strand.
GCAGAATACGTACAGTCCGTTGAGCAGATTAATGCTGATTATCAAAAAGAATCACGCCAGTTTTTAAAAGGTTTAAATCCACAGCAGCAGGGTTTTAGCGCATCGCAGAATCAGCAGTTTTGCGCGATTGTGCAGCGCTATGTGGATCGTTTATATAAAGCGGCAGACCAGAACCGGGCTTATCTGGATCGTCAGTATCAAAATGTAGGCAAGCAGGATGTCATACTGCAGGTAAAATCTTCAAAAGAGATGCAGTTGCTGAAACGTTATAATGTGGATTGTAATTTACAGTAAGAATAAATAAGAAAATGCTGAGAACTGTCCGGAATGGAGGCAGTTCAACGCAGATTTAGATTTGAAATAGAATGGGGGAATTAAGCAAGTTTTGCTTTAATTTTTGCTGAAACTTGTGCAGGATCGGCGCGCCCGGCTATGAGCGGACGCAGAGAATTCATCACCTTACCCATATCTTTCATGCTAGTAGCTTGTTGCGCTTCAATTATTTGCGCAATCAGGGAATCAAGTTCTTCCTCAGTCATAGCTTCTGGTAGAAATTGAGAGAGAACCTCAACTTCGGCTTGTTCCTTACTAGCTAAATCATCTCGACCAGCGCCTTCAAAGGCTTTGATCGATTCTTTACGTTGTTTAATTTGCTTTTCAATGACCGCAAGAACTTGAGCATCGTCAAGTTCTTTACGCTCATCGACTTCGATTTGCTTAATTGCTGCTTGCAGACTACGAATGACCGTCAACTTTGACATATCTTTGGCACGCATGGTGGCTTTCAATACGTCAGTAATCTGGTTTTTTAAAGTAGTCATTATTTATTCCAAGCAGTCAATCACAAATTAATCTTAGTAAAGGCGAGTAGTACGTACTGATTCACGCGCCAATTTCTTTTGGTAGCGTTTAACAGCAGCAGCTTTTTTACGTTTACGTTCTTGAGTTGGTTTTTCGTAGAATTCACGTTTACGAACGTCAGCAAGAACACCTGCTTTTTCGCATGAACGTTTGAAACGACGGATAGCTACGTCTACTGGTTCGCCTTCTTTCAATTTAACTTGTGGCATGAAGAATCCTCATTAAGTTATGGATAAGATCAGGGCCGAATTGCCCTCGATCACAAGTGAAGGTCAGTATTTTACTCATTTACATCTCATATCACAAGTCTATAATAGTTGCTGCAATAGATTTGATACAGGTTATAGGCAGTTTAATGATCGTTTTAGGCTTGGAAACGTCGTGTGATGAAACAGGACTTGCGCTGTATGACAGCGAGTTGGGTTTGCGCGGACAGGTGCTGTACAGCCAGATTAAACTGCATGCTGAATATGGCGGCGTCGTACCAGAACTGGCTTCGCGCGACCATGTGCGTAAACTCATTCCCTTACTGAATGAACTGCTTGAACAAAGTGGCATCAAAAAATCAGAAATTGATGCGGTGGCCTATACCCGTGGTCCGGGCCTGATGGGCGCGTTAATGACTGGCGCACTGTTTGGTCGGACTTTGGCCTTTGCCTTAAATAAACCGGCAATTGGTGTGCACCATATGGAAGGTCATATGCTGGCACCATTACTTTCTAAAACGCCACCGGAATTTCCATTTGTGGCATTACTGGTGTCTGGTGGTCACTCACAGCTCATGGCCGCTTATGGTATTGGACAATATGAATTACTCGGTGAATCGATTGATGATGCGGCGGGTGAAGCATTTGATAAAGTTGCGAAAATGATGGGTCTGCCATATCCGGGCGGCCCGAATATTTCCAGACTAGCTGAGCAGGGCGACCCGAACGCCTTTGCTTTCCCACGTCCAATGCTGCATCAAGGTTTGGAGTTTTCATTCAGTGGTTTAAAAACTGCAGTTTCTGTTCAAATGAAGAAACTCGGTGAAGAAAGACGTGATGCAGATATCGCTGCGAGCTTCCAGGAAGCCATTGTCGATACACTTGTTAAAAAATCAGTGAAGGCATTGAAACAGACTGGCTTAAAACGTCTGGTGATTGCTGGTGGTGTAAGTGCCAACAAGCGTTTACGTGAACGCCTGGAAGCAGACTTGGCGAAAATCAAAGCCACCGTGTACTATGCAGAACCTGCGCTGTGTACCGATAATGGTGCGATGATTGCCTTTGCGGGTTATCAACGTCTAAAAGCCGGACAGCAAGATGGTTTGGCTGTGACCACAACTCCACGTTGGCCAATGACAGAATTGACGAATCCAGCCGAAGCTTGATTTAAAGATTCAGGATGAAGAAAAGGGGCGTTAAGCCCATTGCTGTCCCACAATTTTTCACAAGAGGAAGCTCATTTGAGCTTCCTCTTGTTTTATGGGTATTTTATCGGGTGAAAATAAAGCTTTTAAAGTTCTTCTTTCAAACAAATTCACTTGAATTATTC
>NZ_VPEG01000025.1:0-51752 GCF_013417275.1 Acinetobacter sp. YH16038
CACCGAATTTTTTAGCACATACAGTTGCAATCGCAGCTGTTAAAGTTGTTTTACCATGGTCAACGTGACCGATTGTGCCCACGTTAACGTGTGGCTTATTACGTTCAAACTTAGCCTTAGCCATGTTCATCTTCCTTTGTAGATTACTCATGCAGTAAACCTGCATGAGTATTAGATTTTAACTATAAATTTAGTTAGGCAATATAGTAATCGAAAGATTACTCGTCGTCACCTTTTTTGCCGCCAGCTTGGAACTTAGCAATGATGCCTTCAGCCACGTTACGTGGAGTTTCAGCATATTTAGCAAATTCCATAGAGTAAGTCGCACGACCTTGAGACATAGAACGCATGTGAGTTGCGTAACCAAACATCTCAGAAAGTGGAACTTCAGCACGGATTGCTTTAGTACCGCCAGGAAGATCGTCCATACCTTGAACCATACCACGACGACGGTTTAAGTCACCCATGATATCGCCCATGTAGTCTTCTGGAGTTTCTACTTCAACTTTCATGATTGGTTCAAGAAGAACAGGATCTGCTTTCATGAAACCGTCACGGAAGGCATAAGAACCCGCCATTTTGAACGATAATTCGTCAGAGTCGACATCATGGTAAGAACCGTCGAACAATGTCGCTTTGATGCCAACTACTGGGTAACCAGCAAGGACACCATTCTTCATACGTTCTTGGATACCTTTGTCAACCGCACCGAAGAATTCTTTCGGTACTACACCGCCGACAACTTCTTCAGCGAACTCGTAGTCTTTACCAGATTCAGGGTCCATTGGCTCAAGACGTACGTATACGTGACCAAATTTACCTTTACCACCTGTTTGACGAACGAATTTACCTTCTTGTTCAACAGATTTTTTGATCGTTTCACGGTAAGCAACCATTGGTTTACCAATGTTTGCTTCAACGTTGAACTCACGTTTCATACGGTCAACGATGATGTCAAGGTGAAGCTCACCCATACCAGCAATGATGGTTTGACCAGATTCTTCATCAGTACGTACGCGGAACGATGGATCTTCTTTCGCCAAACGACCTAAAGCAACTGACATTTTTTCTTGGTCAGCTTTAGTTTTAGGCTCAACTGCAAGTGCAATTACTGGCTCTGGGAATTCCATACGCTCTAGTGTAATTACGTGGTTTTCATCACATAATGTATCACCAGTCGTTGTATCTTTAAGACCTACACATGCCGCGATGTCGCCCGCACGAATTTCTTCGATGTCGTGACGGTCATTTGCGTGCATCTGTACGATACGGCCGATACGCTCACGTTTCATTTTCACTGGGTTATAAACCGGGCTACCCGCTTTAAGAACACCAGAGTAAACACGTACGAACGTTAAGTTACCAACGAATTTGTCGTTCATGATTTTGAACGCTAACGCAGCAAACGGTGCATCATCAGACGCTTCACGAGAACCTTCAGTTTCGTCTTTGTCGTCTAAGATACCTTTGATTGCTTCAACGTCAGTCGGCGCTGGAAGGAATTCAATTACTGCGTCCAACATACGTTGAACACCTTTGTTTTTGAACGCCGAACCACACATCATCGGTTGAATTTCGTTTGCAAGCGTACGCGTACGTAAACCAGCTACGATTTCTTCTTTCGTCAAATCACCTTCTTCAAGGTATTTGTCCATAAGCTCTTCAGATGCTTCCGCAGCTGCTTCAACCATGTTTGTACGCCATTCATTAGCAGTATCAACTAGGTCAGCTGGGATGTCGCCATATTCGAACTTCATACCTTGAGATGCTTCATCCCAGATAATCGCTTTCATTTCGATAAGGTCAACAACACCTTGGAAGTTTTCTTCAGCACCGATTGGAACAACGATTGGCACTGGGTTAGCACCCAAGCGAGTTTTCATTTGTTCAACCGCACGGAAGAAGTTCGCACCAGTACGGTCCATTTTGTTAACGAACGCAATACGTGGAACTTTATATTTGTTCGCTTGACGCCATACAGTTTCAGACTGAGGTTGTACACCACCTACAGCACAGTAAACCATACACGCACCGTCAAGAACACGCATAGAACGCTCAACTTCGATTGTGAAGTCAACGTGTCCTGGGGTGTCAATAACGTTAATACGGTGTTGTTCGAACTGGTTGCCCATACCTTTCCAGAAGCATGTTACAGCTGCTGAAGTAATGGTAATACCACGTTCTTGCTCTTGTTCCATCCAGTCCGTAGTTGCCGAACCTTCGTGAGTTTCACCTAGTTTGTGGCTCTCACCTGTGTAGAACAAAATACGTTCAGAAGTCGTTGTTTTACCAGCGTCAATGTGCGCTGAGATACCAATGTTACGGTAACGAGAAATTGGGGTTTGACGAGCCATGATTTCTTGCATTCCTAAATTTTGTTGTTTAAAACAGGACGCTTTAAGCTGCTGGGCAACTTAAAGCGATTCGATGACAAAACAGCGAAAACTGGCTCATCATCCTCCTGAATAGGGGCTGTTTTAACCGCTTAGAAGCGATAGTGAGAGAAGGCTTTGTTGGCTTCAGCCATACGGTGCACATCTTCACGTTTTTTAACCGCTGCGCCTTTACCTTCAGCTGCATCAAGCAACTCACCAGCAAGACGTAAAGCCATAGTTTTTTCAGAACGCTTAGCAGCAGCATCTACTAACCAACGCATAGCCAAGGCAGTACGACGGGATGGGCGCACTTCCATAGGTACCTGGTATGTAGCACCACCAACACGGCGTGCTTTTACTTCGACCATAGGACGAACTTTTTCAAGAGTAGTCTCGAAAAATTCAACTGGATCTACTTTAGATTTTTCTTGAACGCGGTCTAAAGCACCGTAAACGATACTTTCAGCAATAGATTTTTTACCATCTTGCATTACGTGGTTCATGAATTTAGCGATTGTTTGGCTGCTGAACTTAGGATCCGGAAGGATTTCACGAGCAGCGACTACGCGACGTCTTGGCATTTTAAAACTACCTATAAATATGACACTTCAGGTTAATCCAGCAGTAGCACAAAGTGTCGTGTGCATTCGCTGGCCTTACTACACGTCGCTTGAATTTTCACAAAATTAAATGCAGAAATCAGACAAGCGAGACGATAAAGGATTGCAGTTCTAGCGAACTAAGAGCTTAATCTCGAAAGATTATTTCTTAGGACGTTTAGTACCGTATTTAGAACGAGCTTGGTTACGATCTTTAACACCAGCACAGTCTAAAGAACCACGAACGGTATGGTAACGTACACCTGGTAAGTCTTTAACACGACCACCACGGATAAGAACAACACTGTGCTCTTGCAGGTTATGGCCTTCACCACCGATGTAGCTAGAAACTTCGAAACCTGAAGTTAAGCGAACACGGCAAACTTTACGCATTGCTGAGTTAGGTTTTTTAGGTGTAGTTGTGTAAACACGTGTACAAACACCACGGCGCTGTGGACAAGCCTTCAACGCAGGAACTTTAGATTTTTCAACTAAAGTCGTACGACCCTTACGGATCAACTGATTTGTTGTTGCCATGTGGCAATTCTCCCGTTAATAAAAAGCCCCAAAAAAATACTACTTTTTGAGGGCATGCAATTGTATGTCAAGATGCAAAATCGGTCAATATGCCGAAGTCAGGCAAAACACGATCGCATCTCGACTTTAAGCGTTTATTTTATGGCGAAAATCACTTATTTTTTCGATTTCGTGGCAGCATTTTTTGTAACATCTTCCGTAGTTTCCTCAGCTTGCGTTTGTTTGTCTGCAGTCTCGGAGTTTTCTGGATTATTTGTATCCGTCTCTTCTTCAGCGGCTGCCTGTAACATTTCTGTGTCATTTTCCTGCAAGCCGAGCTCTTCTTCTAGTGCTGCATCTGCATCAAAAGAATCTTTTGGAATAGCCGGTTTTTGTTCCTGTTTAGCATCGGCGTGTTCAACCAGTTTATCGGTCAATTCATCCAGACCTTCACTGACCTTTTCATCTTTTTTCACTTCAGCTTCTTCCGGGCTCAAGCTTTCCTGCTCTTTCTTAACCAGTTTGACTTGCTTGATGGTTTGATTGCCTTCAATTGGGATTTCTTTATCCAGAATTGGCTTATCTTTATCAGCGGCTGAATGATCAAGATTTTCCATCAGCTTCGGGGTCGCCTGCTGGAGCAGGTCAACGGCTTTTTCATAGGCAGCATATGGCGACAAACCTAGATCCTGATGCTGCTGCAAATACTGACGAGCATGCGAGAATACTTCTTGAGCTTTCTGGTTCACATCATTCACAAAGCGATGGCTATAGACTGCACCAATCCCTGCACTTGCCAATGGAGTCAGTTTGGTTAGCTGCTCTAATAAAGACAGTTTCGGAAAATGGTTCATCCATTCCCACTTCATGCTGCCATCCTGATTACTGAGCCATTTTTTCAGTGTTTCTATATCATTGCTTGACCCGAGCATGGTCTGTAGCTGGGACAGGTCATGTGTCTTTAAGGTACTGCTCAGCGCTTTAAGCCCCATTAAGAGTGCTTGTTTTTCTGCAATCAGACTGAGATCAATTTGTCTAAAGATATGCTGTACGATTTCCTGATCGTCTTCCTTGCTCAAATCAAAACCATAAGAACGTCCCACTTGATAGATGGTACGCAGTGCCATCAATAAAGAAGCTGGAATATCAATCGCGGTTCCCAATACGCCAGTGACACCACTTACCGCACCTTGTACTGTCGCCATCCATTTATTTTGTTCAGCAAATGCCTGAGAAATGCGTTGAGAACGCGTAGTATCCTGAGTTAATTCTTCTAGATCCTTCGCCCCTGCTTCATTCAGGATGGCATCAACCGAACTCATCTGATTGCTGAACTGATTCAGGTGATTATAAAAGTAATCAGATACTTTGTCGGCCAGCTGGGGAGAAACAAAATGCGCGACATTATTCACGGTATTAAAACGACGGCCCAGCAGCTGACGGGAAACATTTGGAAGATGTTCGCGTAGCATGTCTTTAGGATTTTCATATTTTTTTGAAGCAAAAGGGCTTTTGACTTTTGCCGAGCCATCAACAGCATGATCGGTATTGAAGGTTTTAGTCACAGAATCTGGTGCAACATGATTTAACAGTTCCAAACCTGTTGAACTGAACTTTTTCGCCACTCCAAAGGCATTCGAAATCAGACCATTAGATTGTTTATTATTAGCATTTACCATTTTTTACCTCAGCATGCACGTGCTTGTATTTGGTATAAATACTAGGTGTAGTCAGCATTTATCTCAACCTTATTCTGTTTCATTTAGTAAAAGCTCTACACAGTACTTTATAAACTCAACCTACTGTCACACGGCATAACATTTGCCATAAGATTTCAAAAATCTTTCTGCTATGATGTTCTGCATTGTGAAATAGGGGTCAGCGCTATATTTTGCTGTCTTATCAACGTCAAATATCTCCCTCTGCCCCAGAGATAAACTATAAGGATCTGTAGATGAAACGTGTTGTCATCACTGGTATGGGTATTAACTCGTGCATTGGTAATACATTAGAGGATGTGAATCACTCTTTACAAAACGGGATTTCAGGAACACGTTTTAATCCGACTTATGCTGAACTGAATTTCAAGAGCCATGTGAGCGCTGCTGCTGAACAGGATTTTGATGGCATTGACCGTAAGCTGAAACGCTTCATGGGCGTGTGTGCAATGTATGCCTACAATGCTGCTGTGGCTGCTGTTGAACATGCTGGCTTAAAACAGGAAGATCTGGCGAATAATCCACGTTATGGTATTGCGGGCGGTTCAGGTGGCAACTCGACAGCTTCTGTAGTAGAAATGACAAAATTGCTGGAAGAAAAAGGTGCACGCAAAGTCGGCCCATTCTTCGTACCGCGCAACATGTCAAACACCATTACTGCAAACGTCGGTGTGGCATTCAAATTACAAGGGATTGCACACTCGATTACTAGCGCCTGCGCAACTTCTGCTGATGCAATTGGTTATGCTTACAACCTGATCCAACTGGGTAAACAGGATCTAATGCTTGCCGGTGGTGGCGAAGAAGATCACTGGTCTCAAAGCCTGCTGTTTGATGCGATGGGTGCACTGTGCTCTAAATACAACGACACACCTGAAACAGCTTCTCGTCCATATTCAGCAGACCGTGACGGTTTCGTGATTGCTGGTGGTGGCGGTTTTGTGGTGCTTGAGTCACTGGAACATGCTCAGGCACGTGGCGCGAATATTCTGGCTGAGGTTGTAGCTTATGCAGCCAACTCTGATGGTGCTGACATGGTTGCTCCATCTGGCGAAGGTGCAACACGTTGTATCCTGATGGCTCTAGAAGAAGCCAAACAGCATGGTGTAGATAAAATTGACTATGTGAATACACATGGTACTTCTACCCCAGCAGGTGATGTTACTGAACTTAAAGCTATGGCACGTGCCTTCGGTGAAGGTCACGTTCCTCCACTCAGCTCGACTAAATCTATGACAGGTCACAGCCTGGGTGCTGCAGGTGTACAGGAAGCGATCTACTCTATCCTGATGATGCAAAATGACTTTATTGCACCAAACATCAATGTGACTGAACTGGATGAAGGCGCAAAACCATTTGATATCGTACTTGAAAAACGTGACGCAAAATTGAATACTGTGATGAGTAACAGTTTCGGTTTCGGCGGCGTAAATGCTTGTCTCGTTTTCAAAAAATGGGAAGGCTAAGCCGCCCATTTTAGGGTGACTTGATGGATGCTCCTTCTGATGCTTTCTTGTGGGTAAAAGCATTACATATTATTGCTGTGGTTTGCTGGTTTGCTGCATTGTTCTATCTGCCACGGCTTTACGTCTACCATGCCATGAGCGAAGATGTCGTAAGTCATCAACGCTTTGAAATTATGGAACGCAAGCTGTATCGCGGGATTATGTGGCCAGCTATGGTCGCCACGCTGATCACAGCACACTTTCTAGTCGATTGGGGTGATGCAACGCGTCATTACCATGAAGCCTTATGGTTCTATCTGAAAGTCGGCTTGGTTGGCTTGCTAGTCATTTACCATTTGGTATGTGGTTATTATCGTAAGAAACTGATGGAAAATGCCCATTACAAGTCACACAAGTTCTGGCGCTTCTTTAATGAAATGCCAACGCTGATTTTATTTGCTGTGGTGATTTTAGTGGTGGTAAAACCTACTTTCTAAAATTCCCTAAAATTAAAATATCCCCGATTGATCGGGGATTTTTTATGTCTGCACTTTTATTCTCCGGAGAGAAGTTGCTGACGTTTACGAAGACGTGGCTTATACAAACTATGATAGGTGGCGAACAGAATCACCAACCACAGCGGACTAATCATCAGTGCTTTCATGGTATCTGCTTCCAGACTTAAAATAACTAAGGCAAAGAACAAGAAGATCAGCACCAGATAGGACATCCAGATTCCGCCCGGCATTTTGAAGGTCGAAGTGGCATGTTTTTCAGGTTGCTGTTTACGGTAACGGATATAACACACCATAATCAGCCCCCAGATACTGATAAACAGAATCACACAGAGTGAGCTGGCCAGCGTAAAGGCTTCCATCGTGTTCGGCACAAAATACTGGAAAGCTGCACCCGCCATAATAAAGGCACAAGAAAATAACAGACCTTTAGCCGGAACTGCACGACTTGAAAGCTCAGCCAAAGCCTGGGGTGCCTGACCATCACGTGCCAGACCAAACAGCATCCGGCTGGTAGAGAACACGCCACTATTCATGGAGGACATCACAGAAGACAGCACCACCAGATTCATGATAATGGCTGATACGGGAATACCCGCATGCAAGAAAAGAGTCACAAAAGGACTTTGATCAGCAGGAATTTCTACCCACGGCGTTACAGACATAATCACCAGCAGAGACAATACATAGAACAAGATGATCCGTGTAGGAATCGCATTCACTGCTTTAGGCAAGTTCTTTTCCGGATCCTTGGTTTCAGCCGCCATCGTACCCAGCAGCTCTACCCCTACAAAAGCAAACATCGCAATCTGAAAACCAGCCAGAAAGCCCATTGTGCCCTTAGGGAACATACCATCATAGGCCCAGACATTGGTCAGGCTGGCAGCCGATCCACTTGGTGCCTGGAAGTCGCTGAAGATCATATATCCGCCAATCACAATCAGGCCCAGAATCGCCAGAATTTTAATCAGGGCGAACCAAAACTCGATTTCACCAAACAGCTTCACGGTCAGCAGGTTAATTCCCAGTACCAGCAATACACAGCCCGCACTGATCATGGCCTGTCCCATGGGTGTAAAAGCCATATCGGGTGGCAGCCAGAAATTCAGATAATTGATAATTGCCGCTAAGTCGGCAATACCGACCAGAATCCAGCCCAGCCAGTACGACCAGCCAATATAATAGCCAGCCCCCGGACCAATCAGGTCATGCGCCATATCAATGAAGGATTTATAGTGCAAATTGGATAACAGGATTTCCCCTAATGCACGCATCAGGAAAAAGAACATGGCTCCAATAATCATGTAGATAAACAAGATTGAAGGCCCTGCCAGTGCAATCGTTTTACCAGAACCCATAAACAGGCCTGTACCAATGGCACCACCAATGGCAATTAACTGCAAATGGCGGTTAGAGAGCTTACGTTGTAATTCATGGGGAGATGATGATGCATCATCTTTAGAAGAGGCTGTATTCATATTCGGTTCCTTTTTCACATCAAGCCTTCGCTTATCTGATCGGATTTCTTCCTGAAATCCTGATTGCAGATGCAGTTTCATTTAATGGATTAAATGATCAGGCCTGATATGCTTACAAAATCAAGTTGGGAGATATAAAAATCTGAAGCAACTTAAGGGAGTGCTGCAATCACTGCAATTTCAATTAACCAGGCGGGATTTACCAGATCCGCCTGAATGGTTGCGCGTGCTGGTGTGCCACATCCCTCGAGCCATTCAATCCAGAGTGCATTGACGGTTTGAAAGTCTTCCAGGTTTTTAACAAAGAGCTGTGCAGATAACAGACGGCTTTTGTCTGTACCTGCCAGTTTAAGGAGTTGATCAATCTTCATGAGCACTTCCCGCGTTTGACCACGAATATCCAGACTGCTGCTGTCTGGCACCTGCCCTGATAAATACACCGTTTTATTGTGAATGGTGACAGCACTCATGACCTGATTGCTGTTCAAACGCTGAATATCTGCATGTTCCGTCATAATTTTATCCTCTCTTATTTCTAATATTTGTTTAATCTTTAGCTTTCAATCTGCACGGGCACACGTTGAGTAATGGCACACATCAGCTCATAGCCAACCGTACCCGAACCCGCGGCCACTTCATCAATCGGCAATACTGTGCCGTGTATGGATTGTCCCCACAGCACAACTTCGCTACCAATCTGCGCATCAGGTACAGAACCTAGATCAACCGCCAGCATATCCATACTGACGCGACCGACCGTTTGGGTTCGAATCCCATCTACCAAAACTGGTGTTCCAGTTTGTGTGATTCGCTGATAACCATCCGCATAACCACAGGCCACAATTCCAATCTGCATATCTTGCTCAACTATAAAAGTAGAGCCATAACCGATGCTGTCTCCTGCCCGAACCTGCTGAATCGCGATCAGTTCGCTACGCAGACTCATGGTCGGCTTTAAGTTCCAGTGATCAATCGTATGGGCGGGATAGTCAGGTGAGCTGCCGTAAAGCATGATGCCGCTACGTACAATGTCTGACTGTATATGCTGATGATGACGCAGAATGGCAGCACTATTACTGAGTGAAGTTTTGCCCGGCAGATTTTGAATGGTTTCGGTAAAGACCAGCTGTTGATGTTCAATACCTTCCTGTCCAAGGCGCATGCCATCCGCATCGGAGAAATGTGTCATATGACTGATGGAGCATACTTGCTTAATATTTTTTAATTCCTGAAAAGCGACACGATACTGCTCAGGTAAAAAACCCAGTCGGTTCATTCCGCTATTCATTTTTAAAAAGACATCAAACTGTACGTCTGGTTGTAAGTCGACAAAGGTTTTTAACCATTCCAGTTGATGCTGGGCATGAATTGCAAAACTTATCCCGTACTTGGCGCAGTCGAATAAATCTTCAAGGCCAAAAATGCCTTCCAGTAACAATAAGGGTTTGTCACAGCCTAAGGCACGCAAACGCTTTCCTTCAGTAAGATCCAGAAAGGCAAAACCATCAGCACTTTTTAATGCGGGATAAACCCGCTCAATACCGTGCCCATAGGCATCAGCTTTAACCACTGCAAAGACCTGGCTTTGAGGTGCGCAGGAACGTGCAACTTGCAGGTTATGTTGCAATGCCTGTTGATGAATCACCGCGTGTATTGGACGTGGCATAAATTTCTTCCCTGAAACTGATAATCCTTAAAAGCTTAAGCAACCTGCTGATAACGATTCAGCGACAAGCCTTCAGTACTAATCTCAGGTGCTTTTCCAAGCACTAGATCACTGATCAGCTTTCCTGAACCACAGGCCATGGTCCAACCTAGGGTACCGTGTCCAGTATTTAGGAACAGGTTATTAAAGCGTGTTGGTCCAATGATTGGCGTACTATCCGGGGTCATTGGACGTAAGCCGGTCCAGAAACTGGCCTGCGCCATATCGCCGCCCGGGAACAGGTCACGAGTGACCATTTCCAAGGTTGCGCGACGATCTTCATTCAGACCCAAATTAAAGCCTGTCAGCTCTGCCATACCACCGACACGGATGCGCTGATCAAAACGAGTCAATGCAATCTTGTAAGTTTCATCCAGCACAGTCGATTGTGGTGCATGAGTCTGATCCACAATTGGAATGGTCAATGAATAACCTTTGACTGGATACACCGGCAGATCCAGGTGTAACGGCTTCAGAAAATCACGGGAATAGCTGCCGAAAGCCAGCACATATTTATCTGCGGTCAACACCTGACCATTGACCAGTACACCTTTGATCTGGTCGCCTTCAAACAGCAGTTTTTCAACATGCTGGTTAAACTTGAATTGCACGCCCATGCCTTTGGCATAATTGGCCAGTGCATTGGTGAACAGGTAGCAATCACCAGTTTCATCATTGGGCAGATGCAAACCACCTACCAGTTTATCTTTAGCTTCAGCCAGTGCCGGTTCAACTTTGGCTAGCTGTTCACGATCCAGCAACTCAAAATCTACGCCGGTTTCTTTCAGCACTTCAATATCACGTTGCACTGCATCGAGCTGTGCTTCCTTACGGAAAATCTGCAAGGTTCCTTTAGAACGATTTTCATAAGAAATGCCGATATCACGACGTAGATTACGTAAACAGTCACGGCTATATTCAGCGACCCGCACCATACGTTCTTTATTCACTGCATAATGTTGAGCATTACAGTTTTTGAGCATCTGGGCCATCCACTGTAACTGCCACAGACTACCATCAACATTAATCGCCAATGGTGCATGATGCTGGAACATCCATTTCACTGCTTTAAATGGAATGCCAGGTGCTGCCCACGGTGTCGAATAACCAGGAGAAATCTGGCCTGCATTACCAAAACTGGTTTCTTCAGCTGGACCTGCCTGACGGTCAAGGACAGTCACTTCTGCTCCCTGCTGCGCAAGATAGTAGGCACTTGTTACACCAATGACACCACCACCTAATACAATTACGCGCATGACATTACCCTCAATGACATTTATAGTTTATTTCACCAGTATATTTTTGGATCAATAGTGAATTTCACTGTTTTAAACTGATATATTCAGCAAATTCACTAGATTTTTCGCGTCATTTTTAAAAATTAAGGGAATAATAGATGCGCAAATTAGACCGCATTGATCGCATGATTTTAGATATCCTGCAGCGCGATGGACGCATTGCAATCAGTGAACTCGCTTCCCAAGTCAACCTCTCTACCACGCCTTGTTCCGAGCGGGTGAAGCGGCTAGAACGCGATGGAATCATCATGGGTTACCATGCCCGGCTCAATCCGGAAAAGCTGGAAAAGAACCTGTTAGTGTTTCTGGAAATCAAACTTTCTGCCAAATCGGGCGATGTATTTGAACAGGTCGCGCGTGACTTAAGTGAAATTCCTGAAGTGCTGGAATGTCATCTGATCTCGGGAGATTTTGATTACCTGGTGAAAGCCCGCCTAAAGGAAATGAGTGCTTACCGGCGTCTGCTTGGGGATTTATTAAAAAAGCTCCCCTCTTCTGCTTCCTCACATAGTTATGTGGTGATGGAAGAAGTAAAGGAAAGTTCATATCTGGATGTAGGAATCTAATTCTGACCCGAGTTCAAGTGGTAGACACAACAAAACCCCATAAGGGGCTTTGTTGTGAACCGTTTATCTGAATCAGATAAGTTTAAAATAAAATTTTATTATTTATATTGATGATTATTTAAAACTAGGCAGGAATACGTAGTACCTGACCCGGGAAAATATCATCTGCATTTTTCAGTAAAGGGCGATTCGCCTCGAAAATCTTGTTGTACTGATTGGCATCACCATAAAACTCTTTCGAAATTTTAGACAAAGTATCACCCGATTTAACCGTATAGAACTTACTTTCAGGTTCCGGATTCGCCACAGTCAGCTGGTCATCCACTTTAGCGACATGATCAACATTTCCTACCGCTAAAATAATCTTTTCACGATCCGCCTGACTTTGTACCTGTCCGCGTACGGTTGCCAGATCTGAGGTTGAGTTATAGCTGATCGACAATCCTGTAATTGGCAGTCCTAGGCTTTTGACATGCCCTAACAACTTATTTGCTATTTCCTGTGCAGAAGGTTCAGCCGGTGCTGCCTTAGGTGCAGCTGCAGGCGCTTGCTGAGTTGCTGCAGGTGTTTGTTGTGGCTCCGCAGCTGCAGTGTTCTTTTTACCAATGCCTTTTACAAAATCAAAAAGACCCATAGTGGACTCCATTCTTGTTATTCATCAGATCATTCTTATTTGTACAAGGAAAGCAGCAGATACAAAGTTAGTCATTGGTAAGCAAAAGGTTATCGATTGTAAAATCACCCTATATCTATTCTACAGGCACAAAAAAACCACCTTGCGGTGGTCTTTAGGTTCAGCAAAGCTGAAAATCAGCATTAACCAAGTTTTTTAGTAACATAGTCAATAGCAGATTGAACAGTTGTGATTTCGTTAGAATCTTCATCAGGAATAGTGATGTCGAAGTCATTTTCGAAAGACATAACAAGTTCAACTAGGTCTAGAGAGTCAGCACCTAAGTCATCCATGAAAGATGCTTCGTTTTTAATCTCTTCGACTTTGATACCAAGTTGTTCTGCAACCGCTTGTTTAACGCGTTGTTCGATATCGCTCACAGGAATTCTCCTCATTGCTTGTGGCGTTTTTAATGCCGTTAGTTTAATTGAATCTATAAAATTTGGAAAGTTAATACATGTGCCGTTTAGCTCATGTATAAACCACCATTAACGTGAATGACTGTACCTGTAATGTAACTGGCTTTGTCCGATGCCAGGAAACTTACGGCATTCGCGATATCTTGTGGATCACCTAAACGGTTTAAAGCCACTTGATCACTCATTTTTTTGCGAATTTCTTCACTTAACTGTTCAGTCATTTCAGTTGCGATAAAGCCAGGTGCAACAGCATTGACTGTAATCTGACGACTACCCATTTCTTTAGCCAGACTGCGACCAAATGCCTCAATACCTGCTTTTGCTGCAGAGTAGTTTGCCTGACCTGGGTTAGCAAAATGCGCCACCACAGAACTGATATTAATGATACGGCCGAAACGTGCCTTAGTCATACCTTTCAGCACACGTTTAGATAAACGATAAACGGCTTTCAGATGAATGTTTAAAATATCATCCCAGTCGTCTTCCGACATACGCAATAACAGATTGTCTTTGGTAATACCGGCATTATTCACCAGTACCAGCACAGGACCATAGTTTTGCTCAATATCGCTGACCAGTGCATCAATCGCAGCACCATCACGTACATCTAAAACTTTACCGGCACCATGTTCAGCAAATTGTACGTTAAGTTTCTCTGCACCCGCTTCAGAAGTTGCAGTACCTACGACAAAATAACCGTCTTGAATTAATTGTTGTGCAATTGCAGCACCAATGCCGCGGCTTGCACCTGTCACCAAGGCAACTTTACGTTCCTGTGTCATGCAATTTTCCCTTCTGCCACCAATACGGTGTTAAGCGCATCTTCCAGACGAGATTGAGTATCTAATGGAAGTGCTTTTTCGATATTTGGTAAACGTTTTGCCATATTGGCCAGTACATTACCTGGGCCACATTCTACAATGTACTCAACGCCTTCATCTTGAAGGAATTGTAGTGTTTTAGTCCATTGTACTGACTCATACAGCTGCTCAGTCAAAGCCTGACGAAGCTCACTCACGTCCGCAGCTGCTTTTGCGCCTACATTTTGTAATACAGGTATGCGTGGCATCTCAATGGCAGTTTGTTCCAAAGCTGTTGCGAACTGCTCAGCGGCAGGTTTCATCAGTGAACAGTGTGAAGGCACTGAAACTGGCAGTGCAATCGCCTTGCCGCCATTTTCTTTGGCCAGTGCCATCACGGCTTCTACACGTTCTTTATTACCGGCAACTACGACTTGACCCTGAGCATTATAGTTGGCTGCTTCAACTGAACCTTCGCCTGCTGCTGTTGCTTGTGCACAAAGCTCGATCACTTTGGCATCATCCAGACCCAGAATCGCTGCCATTGCACCTACGCCTTGAGGTACAGCAGTTTGCATCAACTTACCACGCAGGTTCACCAGCTTGACTGCATCACCCAGACTTAAAGCACCCGCTGCAACTAACGCGCTGTATTCACCGAGTGAATGGCCCGCCATATATTTTGGTGCTACCCCACCCAACTCTAACCATACACGCCATAAAGCAATGGATGCTGTTAATAGTACCGGTTGAGTAAATTCGGTTTGATCCAGACCTTCACCCGTCTGTGCAATCTGCCACAGATCAAAACCCACCGCTTCAGATGCTTCAGCAAATGTATTGCGGATACCACTAAACTGTTCTGCAAGTTCAGCGAGCATGCCGACTTTTTGTGAACCCTGGCCTGGGAACACAAATGCAGTTTTAGTTGCTTGAGCTGCTTGTTCGAGTTGTTTAGCAGACATAAATAAAATCCTTTCATTCAAGAGGTGCGAATCTTTTCTTAGACCTAAAAATTGGCCGATCAGATCACCTTACCCATTGTGGAGCGCAATTTAACACGTAATTTTGGCTTGGGTAATTGCCAAATACAACAAAAACCGCGACTTCACATGATGGCCGCAAAACCTGAACATAAAATCAGGCATAAAAAAAGGGAGCTTAACGCTCCCATTTTTTCTACTAAGCTTTAACGCTTAATACATCATCAATTATTCAGCAGATGCTTTAGCGAATAATTGACGACCACGGTAGATACCATCTTTAGATACGTGGTGACGACGATGAGTTTCACCAGTAGTTTGGTCTACAGTTAATGCATTCTCAGTTAAAGCGTCATGTGAACGGCGCATGTCACGGCGAGAGCGACTTTTACGGTTTTGCTGAACGGCCATGATGGCTCCTTACAAATATCGAAAAAATGGATCAGAACAAATTCGATTGTCTTATACGCATGAGTATAACACAAAAATTAGTTAAGTTTACCCTTCAAAGCTGCCAAAACTTCAAACGGATTATCCCGTTTTTCTTCAACAACTTCTTCTGCGGCAGGTTGATGCTTATGCTCACAAACGTCATGCTTAGGAGACAGCGGCATCAACAATAACAATTCATCTTCTATCAGTGCGAGTAAGTCAGCGGTGGCAGGTGCATCATATGAACCTTTCGTCGTTGCTTCACTTTCACCTAAGACGATGAAATCAGCATCCTCATCCAAGCGCTCTATCAGTGACTCATCATCCACAAGAGCTAGATGAAAATCTGAAACGAGTTCGATTTCAACGGTCTCCAGACAACGCTGGCATTCCATTGGAACTTTCGTTTCAACATGACCATCCAACCATGCAATGCGATGATAGGCATCCATTGATAGCTTACAGTCTATGTTAATCAATTGATCATCAATTGATCCAACAGCTTCACGAGCAATACGAACAAAGCGAGATAATGGCAGGTTTCCTGACCATACAAAGCCCTGTTCAGCCCATTTAAACGGCTCAATCTGTGCCGGAAAGGTATTTGCTGACATAATTAAGGCGGCAATTCTACAAATTCATCAGAACTCTGTCAAAGATTAAGATACAATTTTGTACTTATTTTTAGACAGACCAATTGGGTAATTTCAGTCATGCATCTGTTGCAGCCGCAAACAGAAGTGAATGTTTCATCACTCGTTAGCACACTTTCAACCTCCGATTCTGACAGCTCACTACAGCAAGTGCAACGCTTACCGTGGGCGAATTTATCCTCAGAAGCGGAACAGGTTGATTGGCTCATCTTACACTTTAATCACTGGTTTTCCCACCTAAATGTCACTTTAGTCCGTGGTGAGTTTGAACCGGAGTATTTCCCGGCAACAAAAGATAGCCCTGCCCGGATCCAGTTTGCGCATGGCTTCTTTAATAGTGCCCTGCATGAAATCAGTCACTGGACGATTGCCGGTGATAAGCGCCGTCTGCTACCAGATCTGGGCTATTGGTATGCGCCAGATGGTCGCACCAAGGAACAGCAAGCATTATTTGAGCAGGTCGAAATCAAGCCACAAGCGATTGAATGGATGTTTTCCAAAGCATTTGGCCGTAAGTTCCGTGTGTCCCTGGACAATTTAACCGGCGATGGTGGCGATGGCTCCAGCTTTAAAGATAATGTTTATGCTCAGGTACAACGCTATTTTAGTGGTGAAGCCAAACTGCCACGTGATGCCAAACGTTTCATTGATTGTATCTGTGTCTGCACCCGTGCGGGCAAAAGTTTACAATCTGATGAATTTCAACGTGAAATGCTTGATTAAATTACACAAATCTACCTGTTTGTCATTGTTACTTTATACAAAGGCATTTCATAATAAGTTTAAGGCAGGTTGGGAGGAATATTTATGCTGCATTTACGTGTACACCCGGATAATCCGCAAGCTCGTCTGATCAGTCAGGCAGTAGAACGTATTCGTGCCGGTGATGTTGTGGTTTATCCGACCGATGCAGCCTATGCGATTGGCTGCCAGATCGGGAATAAACATGCGATGGAGCGAATCGCACAGATTCGTGGTCTAGGACCTAAGCACCAATATGCCATTATCTGCTGTGACTTATCCGATCTTGCGACTTATGCCAAAGTCGACAATGCCGTCTATCGTTTGCTGAAAAATAATACACCTGCTGTGACCACGTTTATTCTTCCGGCAACCAGCGAAGTGCCTAAACGTTTAATGCATCCAAAGAAAAAAACCATTGGTTTGCGTATCCCTACCAATCCTGTGTGTCAGATGCTGCTTCAAGAGCTGGGCGAACCGCTGCTCACTTCAACGCTCATCCTGCCAGACCAGACGGATCCTTTAGATGATCCTTATGACATTGAAATGAAGCTTGGTAAGCGTATTGATGTGTTTATCGACAGTGGACTAGGCACATTAAGTACGACTTCTATTGTGGATTTATCAGGAGATCAGCCTGAAGTGATTCGTCGTGGTGTTGGTGATGTCAGTGCTTTTGAATAAATAAAGCTGCTTCTAATGAAGTCTCAGAAGAAAATAAAATGGATTTGTTTTATATCCTCCTGAACCTGAATGAATTTCCTGCCGATCATCTGATCTATGCTGAATTGCCTTGGACACTGGAATCCAAGGCAATATCTATCGATAAAAATTCCAAGCCAGAATTAAATCTGAATATCAACAATATTGAATACTCATACTTTCTTGAGATCGCGATGGCAAGAAAACTTCTACAAGTTTATTCAACAAGCAATGTTTGTCTGGCAGCTACCTGCCAACGTATCATCGAATATGTATTGCGAGAGCAGAATTAAAATAACCTTATCACGCATGCCAAGATTTAATAGCTCGCTGCACGCTCCTGAGTAGATGTACTGACCGCTGGTGCAACCGAAGGAACCTGATTATTCAAACTTGGCATTGGGGGTAACGGATCACCTTCTTTATAATGTTTTAACTGCAAGAAGTTTGGACATTCCGACAGTTTTTGCTGATGAGTTGCAAGTTCAGCACCAAACCTGTTTTTGACTGAAACATGAAAAGTGATTTGATCCTCTTCAAGCACATTCAATAACGCAGTCCGGGCTGTGGATTCCATAGTCCTAAAAGAATCAATAGAATTACAGCTCATGGTTTTGACCATTGCAGTAACACCGTCGGGTAAATCTTTGCCCGTATAAAGCGTATTACGCATATAGAAACGAATATGAGGATACTGGTCCAGTACGCTAAAATCCAGTTTCATGGCCTGCATCACTGGTTTGGCCTGCTCGACAAAGCTGGAAAAGCCGCCAGACTTCAGATTGGTACGCATTTCATTTTCAAGCTGCATGAGCTGATATTGAGGATAGCCCCAGAATACCCCTAAGCCGATGACGCCGATTAACACAAGTATGATTGGCATTTTTATAATTAACCTGATCTATGATTGTTATTTATCAATATTTTTTTGGCTATATTAGTTTATTTTTTAGGCGATAGATAACTGTTTTTTCTTATTTTTATCACATATTTCCTGATGAGCTTTAACTCAGTCACTATTTAATAGGTGTTGAGAATCTTTTAAAAATTTTCTATATGAAGTTACAGTTTCTTAAGCCACCCAGACCATATTGTATTTAATTTTAGCTAATATGCTGTTTAATATCAGACTTGTGCATTTTACCCAATTAAAAAAATAAAATTTCTCCTAAAATAAATATGGTTTTTTTGCTTTTGAATGCATATCTATTTTATTTAACGACAATTTTCCAGTACAATGCCAACTACTAAATTATGTGCTTTTTCTCCTGACAAGAGCTCGGGGAATAAGCCATTTCATGCCTTTGAAAATTCGCGTGGCTTATAATTGTAATGACTCAAATGCCCCATAACGCTATGGAATCTGCTCCAAACATCCGGGTTCTGGATGAATGGCAAAATACGATTCCAGAGGATCTGTATATTCCTCCAGCAGCGTTTGAAATTCTGTTAGAACATTTTGAAGGCCCCCTCGACTTTTTAATCTACCTGATCCAGAAAAATGGTTTTGACCTGTTACAGGTTGATATCGCGCCCATTGCCTCCCAATATCTGTCCTATATGGATGCGATGAAATCCCTGAATATTGAACTAACCGCGGATTATATGGTGATGGCTGCTTTACTGGCCGATCTCAAATCTCGTTTATTGTTACCTAAACCGAAAAGCGTGGCTGCGGTTGAACAGGATCCAAAACAAGACCTGATTGAGCGCCTGGAAAATTATTTACGGATCAAGCAGGCTGCAGAACGTCTGGGTCAGATGACGATTCTGGAACGTGATACCTTTGAGACCAATGTTCACTTAGGCGAGTTTATCCAACCCAATGAAGGCCATAGTGCTGATCTGCTGCGTGATGCCTTGCTTTGCGTCTTTAACCGTCCTGAACCGGTCATTCATCAGGTGCAACAGGAGCCTGTTTTACTGGAAGAACGGATTGCCTATATTGAAAGCTGTCTGGAATCCGGTGAAGTCTTGTCTTTTGATAACTTACTCAAGCCAAGTCAGGGACGCATGGGTGTAGTCGTGACCTTTATGGCCGTGCTAGAACTTACCCGCCAGCAAAAAATTCAAATTATTGCCTCAGGCATTGAGGCACCGCTCGCAATTCAAGGAGCACACGTATGAACACAGAACACAATATCTCCTTGTCTGCGGAAGATAATCTGCATGAAATTCTGATGCAGCTGGAAGCCATTATTTTTGCCAGTGACTCCCCAGTTTCCTTAGCTCGACTGAAAGAAGCATTTCAGGATCGCTATAGCAAGCAGGAGCTGCGCCAGTATTTACAGCAGCTTTCCATGCTGATGCATGGCCGTTCTATTGAACTGGTTGAAACTGTGCAAGGTTACCGTTTTCAAGTGCGTGTAAAATATCGTAATATTATTGCACAGACCTGGCCCGAGCGACCGACACGCCTGTCACCTTCATTACTGGAGATGCTTGCGGTGATTGCTTATCATCAGCCAGTGACCCGAGCTGATATTGAACAAATTCGTGGTGTCACGAATAACAGTCAGATTTTGCGTACGCTGTTTGACTGGAACTGGATTAAAGAATCCGGCTTTCGTGAACTCCCTGGAAGACCTGCGTTGTTAGTGACAACGCCACAATTTTTAAATGCGTTTGGCTTAAATTCTTTAGGCCAATTGCCTCCCCTGCAGGATGCCAAGGAAGCTTTTATGGCGCTCGATGCGAATGCACCGAAGTCATAAATAGGTGAACTGTTGAATAATTATTTCTAAGGTTATGCTGTCATGAGTGAAAAGTTGCAAAAGGTGCTTGCACGTGTTGGTTTGGGTTCTCGCCGTTATATGGAAGAAGTCATTGCCGCAGGTCGTGTGAGTGTGAATGGGCAGATTGCCCAAGTGGGTGAACGAATCGAACCAGGTGATGAGCTTCGCATCGATGGTCGTAAAGTGCAGTTCCAGATCGAAGACGAAATCCGTCGTCGTGTCCTGATTTACTATAAGCCAGAAGGCGAAATCTGTTCACGTAATGATCCTGAACAGCGTCCAACAGTATTTGACAACCTGCCATCAATTCAAGGCGATCGCTGGGTAATGGTCGGCCGTCTGGATATTAACTCGACCGGTCTGTTACTGTTCACAAATGACGGTGAACTAGCGAATCGTTTAATGCACCCATCAAATGAAATCGAACGTGAATATGCGGTTCGTGTCATGGGTGAAGTGACTCCACAACTGAAAAACAACATGCTGAAAGGCGTGGTGCTAGATGATGGTCCTGCGAAGTTTGAATCATTCTCTGAACTGGGTGGTGACGGGATCAACCGTTGGTATCAAGTTGTCGTGAAAGAAGGTCGTAACCGTGAGGTTCGTCGTATCTTTGAATCACAAGGCCTGAAAGTCAGCCGTTTATTACGTACCCGTTACGGTACCGTGATTCTGCCACGTGAACTTCGTACAGGTCGCTGGATTGAACTGGATAAACAGGATATCGATAACCTGACCAAATCAGTTGAGCTGAAACCGCGTCAAGGTACCGGCTTATTCGGCATGGCGAAACGTCGTAATGAGCGTATGCAGGAAAAACCAATGGCAGCGCGCCGTGGTGGTTACTTGCGTCAGCAACGCCGTGATACCGATGAGCAGCCGCCGCAATACAACAACCGTGAACGTCGCGATGATCAAGGCTTTGGTCGTCGTGAAAACCAGAATGGCACCCAGTTTGCACGTCGTGACAACCGTGAAGACAACCAGTTTGGCCGCCGCGAAAACCGTGAAGGTAATGCACCACGCGGTTTATATGGTGCGAATAAAGGCTTTAAAAAGTTCTAAGCTTTGAATAAGAGAGAGTCACTTCGGTGGCTCTTTTTTTTGCAAGAACAATAATAATGACCTAATTTTATCTATCCCTAGTCTTCTCAATAGAACCCGATATAAAAGGCGGGTATCTCCCTTCTATTTCCTAAAAGTGAATTCTTGTCATAAAAAAATGCCCAGCAATGTGGACATTTTTTATTTCGTACTTTAGCAAGTTACTGCGGAATACCCTGAGGAATCGCACTTAACAGACGCTTGGTATAGTCGTGTTGCGGAGACTGATACAGATCATCTGAGTTGGCAATTTCCACCAGATCACCATGATTTAGCACCATGATCTGATCAGAAATATATTTCACCACTGACAAATCATGCGAAATAAAGATGTAACTCAGACCAAATTCATCCTGTAAATCCTGCAATAAGTTCAGTACCTGCGCCTGTACGGATACATCCAGTGCGGACACTGATTCATCACAGATCAAAATCTCAGGCTTTAAGGTCAGACAGCGTGCAATTGCAATCCGCTGACGCTGGCCACCTGAAAACTCATGTGGATAGCGATAGAAGGCCTGAGCCGGTAAGCTGACCCTTTCTAATAAATCAAGTGCCATCTGTTTACGTTCTGCATCATCCTTGCCAATATGATGAATCTGCATCGGCTCCATCAGGATTTGTCCCACGGTAAAACGCGGATTCAGCGAAGCATACGGATTCTGGAAAATGATCTGGATTTTACGCTGATAGGCCGTAAACTCTTTTTCAGTCATCGACAAGATATCTTTGCCCTGAAACAACGCCTTGCCGCCTGTAGCCTGTTGTAGACGCATCAAGAGCAAACCAATCGTGGTTTTACCAGAACCTGACTCCCCAACCAATCCTAAGGTTTTGCCTTTAGCCAGCTGAAAAGATACCCCTTTCACGGCCTGGAATTCATCTTTTCCAAATAGGCCTTTACGGCTATAGAAGGATTTTTTCAGATCACGTACATCCAGAATGATCTCTTCATTACCTTTTAGACCACGAGAACGTTCCTGTTGTAGTGGAGCGTTCGCATGCAGGTCATGCGCCAGACTATCCTGCTTCATAAAGTCGCTAATCACCGGCAAACGCAAAGGACGGTGCGACAGCTGTGGACGGCAATGCAGCAAGGCTTGGGTATAAATATCCTGAGGATTGTTCAGGACTTCTGTCACCGAACCTTGCTCACGAATCTCGCCATAACGCATTACAATGACCTGATCCGCAATTTCACCAACTACCGCTAAGTCATGGCTGATGAATAACATCGACATTTGACGGCGCTGACGCAAGGATTCAAGCAGGTCTAGAATCTGTTTCTGGATAGTCACATCTAATGCCGTCGTTGGTTCATCAGCAATCAAGAGTTTCGGTTCACAGGCAATGGCCATGGCAATCATGACCCGTTGCTGCTGTCCACCAGATAACTGACTCGGATAAGCATCAATCTTGGTTTCCGGTGAAGGAATACCGACTTCCTGCAAAAGTTCCAGTGTTCTTTGACGGGCCTGCTTTTTATTCATGCCCAAATGCAGGCGTAGAATTTCAGAAATCTGCATGCCTACGGTAAACACCGGATTTAATGAGGACATCGGTTCCTGGAAGATCATGGCAATTTCTTTGCCACAGATCTGACGCATTTCACTCGACTTAAGTTTCAATAAGTCCCGACCTTCAAACAGGATCTGACTGTCTTCAGCGACCTTAGAATTTTCTGGCGCCAAAAGTCCCATCACTGCTAATGAAGTCACAGATTTACCACTTCCGGATTCACCGACTAACGCCACTGTGGTATTGGCCGGAATTTCAAATGAAATTCCTTTGACCGTTTCCACATATTGTTTATTTTCACCTTTAAAACTGACACGTAAGTTATCTACGCGAAGTAACGCGGGTGCTGTGCTTGGATTCATTTCAGACATCGCTGCGCTCCTATTTCAGTTTTGGATCTAATGCATCACGTAATGCATCAGTAAACATTGAGAAAGCTGTCACCAGTACCGCCATCGCCACCGATGCCGCAGTCAACTGCCACCATTTGCCTAAAATCAGCTCGCTTTGCGCTTCATTCAGCATACTACCCCATGACACCACACCAATCGGTACGCCAAAGCCTAAGAAGCTCAGAATCACTTCGGACTTAATAAAGGCCACTGCAAGAATAGACATTTGAACCAAAGCGATATGGCTGACATTCGGGAAAATATGCACGAAGATACGGCGCATATTGCTTACCCCAATGGCTTTAGCCGCCAGTACATATTCACGCGCAGTATGCTTCATATATTCGGCACGAACCAAGCGGAATACCCCGGTCCAGCCAGTCAGACCCAAAATTAGGATAATCGATAAAATCCCTTTTTGTTGCAGTACTGCTGCAATCGCTAACACCAGCAACAGATAAGGAATCGAAGTAAAAATATTGTAGAACCAGTTCAGCACATCGTCGACCCAGCCACCGAAATAACCGGCAATCGCCCCCAGTACCGTACCAATCACCACCGCAACCAGCGCAGCAATCAGGCCAACCAAGATCGAAGTTTCTGCACCTTTAATGGTTTTCAGTAGTACATCCTGCCCCCATTTATCTGCACCAAAGAACAGACTTTGCTTTAATTCACTGCTCTGATCCAGTAACTGACCACCTAATTCCTGATCAATGGCTTTCATATCTTCAGCCAGTGGATCGACTACACCATAATAATCAATCACACCTGCGCCCTGTTCAGCAGCAATTTCTGCTTCCAGTTCTGCAATCACATCTTTTAAAGGATCAACTGGATTAACTGGTACTACGGCAGATTCAGTACTTTGATCTTCACCTGCCGCTCCAGGCATAGACGGTGTATAGATAAAACTTGGGGGTGCATAACTCACCGCTACTTCTTTATTCCAGTCCTTGGCAATCACACCTGTCATGGAAAGCAGCAACATCAGCAGATAAAACAGCACCACAAATAGGGAGAACATCGCAATGCGGTCACGTTTCAGACGACGCAACGCCAGCTGCCATAATCCGGTTGAAGCAGACTCAGGCACTGCTGAAGCATGTTGCTCTTTTTTAAATATCGCACTCAGCATAATTCACCTACTTCAACTGTACACGTGGATCGACCCATTTATAGATCAGATCGGCAATCAGGTTAAATAACATGGTCGCAGCCGCAACATAGACCGTAATCGCTTTAATTACCGGAAAGTCAGAACGTTCAACTGCGATAATCACTTCACGGCCAATGCCAGGAATACCGAAGAAACGTTCAATCAGGAAAGCACCGATCAGTAAAGCCGGAAGTCCCGCCATGACATCAGTAATGATTGGAATCGAAGCATTGCGCAGTACGTGCACGCCCAGAATGCGGCTTTCGCCCAGACCTTTGGCACGTGCGGTACGGACATAATCCTGATTGACTTCATCCAGAACAAAACTGCGGTAGAGACGTAAAGTCGGTGCAATACTCACCACCAGCATGATTAATACTGGCAATAGTGCATATTTGAATAAGTTTTCAGTAAAGTTATCGCTCCAGCCCTGTACCGGGAACCAGCTCAGTTCATAAGCCAAGACGTACTGGAATACGATGATATAGACCAGAATACTGATCGACATACCGATGGTACACAGCATCATGATCATGCGGTCAGTCAGTGAACCGCGCACTGAAGCTACCCCAAGTGCCAAAATGATTGAAACAATCGTTTGCAGGATAGTCAGTGGAATCAGAATGGTCAGTGATGGCCCCAAACGCGTGGTAATAATCTGGGATACCGACTCACCGGTACTCCAGCTCACGCCATAATCAAAGGTCAAAATCTGCTGGATGAAAATCCACAGTTGTACGTAATAAGGTTGATCGACCCCGAGCTGCTGGCGGATATTTTCAATCTGCTCAGCATTGGCCATTTTACCGGCCAGGATATAGGCCGGATCTCCCCCGACCCAGTTAAATAACAGGAATATCAGCAGAATCACCCCCAGCATGGTGGGGATCATTTGCCAAATCCTTCGAATAATATATGCCAGCATCGCTTTCCTTCCTTGACTTAATGTCCTGAAATTTCATTAAAGAAAGCTTTGCTGTCCGGATCACGGCCCAGAAAATCCTTAACCATCTGATCGCCCGGCTTTTGTCCGCCTTGTGCTAGTACAGTCTCGCGATAGTGCATGCCGACTTTTGGATCCATCAGATGGTCTCCATAAGCAGACAACATATCGAGTGCCAGCACTTCAGACCACATATAGCTGTAATAACCCGCCTGATAGCCACCCATCAAATGTCCGAACTGACCCGGGAATTGCTGACCTGGAACAGAGCCCAACGCAGTTTTACTTTCCATATCTTGCCAGAGTTTTAATGGATCAATACTTTTCGCATCTTTACCGTGCAGGGCCATGTCGTACTGAGCATATAAAGTCTGACGGGCATAATGCAGGCCGCGACCATAATTTTTCACATTCTTTAAGCGCTCGGTCATGGCTTCATCGACACGAGGACAAGCGGGTTCACAGTAGTCTGCTACTTTAGATAAAGTCTCGAAGCGGCGCGCCCACTCTTCATACATTTGCGAAGGTGCTTCAACAAAGTCACGCTCTACCGATGTACCTGACTGCTCGGTATAACGGGTCTTTGATAAAATTCCGTGCAGCGCATGCCCCATTTCATGCACAAAGGTTTCCAGCTCATTACTGTTCAGACCCTTACGATTAAAGTTAGTCACCAAAACAGAGACCGGACGGCGATGATTTAAACGGCTGCCACCATAAACGCCCCAAACTGCAGCATGGCCATATTTGCCTTCACGCGGGTATTTATCGACATAAAGTCCGCCCATAAACTCACCAGTAGCTTTGTCATGTACGGCATAGTATTCAACTTCATCGTGCCAGGCTTTGACTTTTACCGGCTTGAATTCAATCCCATATAAATCGGAAGATACGGCAAATAACCATTTTTGCGCCGCTTCAGTCGGGAAATAATCACGCAGTTTTTCCTGATCCACTTTGTATTTAGCTTGGCGCAGTTTTTCACTCCAGTAACCCTGACTCCAGCGCTCAATCTCTGCTTTTTCCAGCGGAATTTTTAAGGTTTCTGCCTTGAACTGACGTAATTCTTCAACATCCTGCTTTTCTAATGGCGCAACTTTGGCATAGACCTCATCCAGAAAACTATTGACTGCTTCTGGGGTTTTGGCCATGCGATCTTTTAAGGCAACATACGCATAGCTGTCTTTATCAAATAGCTGGGCCAGTTCATAACGCAGATCAATGGCCTTTTTCATGTATTCGAGGTTCTTCTCAGTCCCTCGGCGGGTATAGGCAGTCTGATAACGTTTACGTGCTTCATCACTCTCTGCCAGCTCCATAAACGGCTGATATTCCGGATAGTCGAAGCCGAGCAGATAATTGCCCTTTTCATTTTTCTTTAAACCGGCGATATAGCTCGCAGGTAAACCTTTTAGTTCTGCAGCAGTGAATTCAACTTTTTCAGGGTTATCACGTACATTCTTGGAATAGTCCTGCCCCAGTTTGGTACTTTCTTCAATAATTTCCTTCAGACGTTTCTGCTTCTCTACGCTGAGTTGTACCCCGGTTTTTTCAAACTGATTCAGAATATCTTTCAGGAATTTTTCATCGACCGGATCTGTGGCTTTCAGTTTCTTGAATTGGGCATACAGTTTTGGACTCTGATACATGGAAGTCAGGTATTTACTGATTTTCAGCTCACAGTCATCTGCTGCCTGACGCAAGGCCGGATCAGGATCGACATTACTATATAAACCGATAGGTGAAACAAAATCACCAATCGATGCCTGCAATGTATCCCAAGCTGCCAGATAAGGACGGGCTTCAGCCTTATTTTTGATTTTCTGGCTTTCAAATTTCTGGATATCTTTTTGCATTTTATCCAGATTGGCATCGCACAATGCCGGAATTTCTGCAGCCTTGAATAAAGGCAAAAGCTGGGTTTGGGTCTCTGCCATGACGGTTTGAGATCCCCCGATCATCGCCAGACAGAGTGTGGTAAATTTCAAGTGTTTTAATGTCATCATCATCTCCAGCTTTTTCTTACTTTTTAGTATCAATATCGATATACATCCATTCTGTGGACAGAATCGGATGGGACTTGTGCCCAATAACATGAGGTTGCGCTAATGCATTACGGTAAGTGCTATACAGCATCATGGTGGGCATATTGACCTCCAGAATACGGGTCATTTTGCGATAAACCAGATCCCGTTCAGGACCCGGTGGCATGCTTTGACTTTGTTCATATAAACGGTCATATTCCGCATGCTTGAAGCAGGCATTATTGGTGACATTGACGTTTTTGCCATAGAACAGCTGCATGAAGTTATCTGCATCAGGATAGTCGGCAATCCATGCAGAGCTTTTAAACATGGTTTTACATTGCTTTTCCAGCTTAATGCCTTCAGCAAATGGCATGGCCTTACTGGTCAGTTTGATATGAATATTATCTAAGGTCTTTTTCCAGAATTCGCCCTGTTGCTGACCACGACTGGTATTGGCCGTAATCAGTTCAATCACCAGAGGTTTGCCTTCAGGAGTTCTCCTCCAGCCATCTGCACCGATCTTATAGTTATAGCGATCCAGCAACATATTGGCTGCCTTGACCGAATATGGCGTACTGGTTTTATAAGCGGGTGAATAGCCTGCAACTCCTGGCGGAATAGGCATGTGTAGTTTTGCACCATCTCCTTTTAGTAATACGCTAATCATATTTTCAACAGAAAAAGCCATTGCCATCGCACGACGTAAGGCTATTTTTTCTGGCGCGAAACCACCCACGACCGGATCTTGCATATTCCAGTAATGGTAGTTAATCGATGGCTCCAACATGCGTGACAGCTTGATGCCTTGCTTGACCAGCTCAGGTTTTAACTTGTCACCATCCAATGCCTGCACGACCAGATCGCCGTCGATTTCAACCAGATCCAGTTCATTTTTCTTGAATGACAACATCCGTGATTGGGCTTCTTCAATGACACGCACATCAATGGTGCCGATTTGAGGCATTTTTTTGCCCTGCATCGCACTGACAATCGCCTGGTCTGCTGCACTATTGGCTTTATAATTCCAGACAAAACCACGGTAAGCCGGATTCGGCTTTAAGATAATGCGTGATCCCGGTGTCCAGCGGCTAAGCACATAAGGCCCTGTACCGACCGGCTTACTCATTACCCAGCCAGCTTTGTCTTTATACTTTTCAATGACTTCGCGTGCAACTGCGGCAGCTGGACCGTGGGCCAGCAACATCGGAAAGTTCTGATCCGGATTATTCAGCTTGAGTACCAAGGTATAGCGATCTGGAGTCTGAATACCTTCAAATGGATTTTCATAGACTTTGCCATTTTTTTTCGCCATGGCTGTCCATGCTTCCAGCCCTTTGATCCGACCATCCAGCAACCAGCTATTTGGTGAATTAAGTTTTGGATCTAAGAGACGCTTTAGAGAATAGGCATAGTCATAGGCGGTCAGTTCACGTTTTTTACCGCCAAAGACCGGATCATCTGCAAAGTAAATGCCCTTTTTAACTTTAATGGTATAAGTCAAACCGTCTGCACTGACTTGAGGCATATCTACCGCAGTCAATGGCACCAGTTTCGCTGGTGAGGCCAGATAATCATAGGTATATAAGGTTTCGAAAATTGCCGAGTTAATCTTGGCCGAATAACGGTCATGGATATAACCGGGATCGAAACCGGTTTCAGCCGCAGGAAAGACCGTTTTTAAGACTTTATTTGGATTAGCGGGATTGGCAGCCCATGTAGGTGCAGCACCTGCCATCATTAAACTGGCCATTAAAACCCCACTGGCCAGCTTTTTTAAAGTGTTTGTATTCACATTCATACTGGTTCTTAATCTTCTCAAGTTATTTTTTAACAGGTTCAATATCCAGATATTGCCAAACTGCCCTGGTCACCGGATGTGCCTTAAAGCCCTGTACCTGTGGGTGAATCAGCCAGTTGCGTACCCGGGTATTGTGCAAAATCCACGGATTATCTGCCTCCATCTGGCGGTTCATCTGCTCATAATAGGGAGTACGTTGCTGAGGCGGCAGTTTCATCGCAGTTTGATACAGCGCGTCATAGGCTTTAGAGGTATAGCAGCTCAGGTTACCTTGCTGGGCATTTGGGCCATACAGCAATTGGGCAAAGTTTTCCCCTTCCGGATAATCTGCAATCCAGGCGCCACCCCACATCATATGTTTGCACTGGGTGGCTTCTTTTAAATTGTCGGCAAAGTTACTGACTTTAAATTCAACTTTTACTCCGATTGCATCCAGGTTCTTTTTCCATAGTTCCGCAGAAATGACGGAAGAACTTGAGCTGGTCGAGTTCATTTTCAGAACCAATGGTTTGCCATCAGGCAAGGTACGATAACCATCGGCGCCTTTCTTGTAGCCAAAACGATCGAGCAGTTTATTGGCGAGTAATGGGTTATAGGCAATACTGCTTCTATAATTCGGGTTATATCCGCCCACGCCTTCAGGAAGAATCATTTCAGCTTTAACAGCATGCCCCTTATATAGCTGCTGGATGGCCTCTTTCTGGTTATAGGACAAGGCAATGGCACGGCGTAGTGCAATTTTTTCCAGTGAGTCTCCACCAATCACCGGATCACGCATATTCATGATGGTATAGGTGATTTCCGGTTCTTTATTCGGATAATGCAGGATGCCTTTTTTCTTGTATTCACTTTTCAGCTGCTTATTTTCCAGTGCCTGTTCAGCGCCACTTGCAGTCAGTTTGTCATAGTCTAATTGTCCAGATTTTAAAGCCAGCCAACGTGATTGTTCTTCTTCAATGATACTGATCTTGACCTTGCCGATTTGCGGCATCTGCTTGCCTTGCATGGCTTTAACAATCCGTTGATCCCACTCTGAACCATCCCCCTTAAAGTTCCAGACAAAACCGCGATAATTTGGATTAGCAGTTAACTCAATGCGGCTACGCGGCACATATTTGTGTAACTGGTATGCCCCTGTTCCGACTGGATGCTGACCTACCCGATCGCCATAATGTTCGATGACTTCACGTGCAGTACCAGCAAAAGCGACATAGGCCAGAATGTAAGGAAAGTTCAGGTCTGAACGGGTCAGGGTAATTTGTAAGGTATATTTATCTAGGGCTTTTAAACCGGCAATCGGAGCATCATAGTTAAATTTGCCCGTTTTTTTGGCTTGTTGGATAACTTGATCCGCGCCAAGAATTTTGCCTTCGATAAAGGAAAAAGAAGGCGAATGATTTTTCGGATCCATCACCCTTTGCATGGAATAAATATAATCCCGGGCAACCAGTTCACGCTTCTTGCCCTGAAAGGCTGGATCCGGACTGAAATAAATTCCTGGCTTGATTTTAAAGGTATAAACTTTGCCATCCTGTTCAACGACGGGTAAAGACTCGGCTGTATTGGGGGCCAAAATTGCCGGCCGCGCCAGATAGTCATAACGTAACAAAGGCTCGAAAATGGCCTCAGCTACGCTACCACTATAAAAATTATAGGTTTTGACCATATCAAAACCGTCATCAGGTGCTTCGAAAGCCAGGTTTAAAATTTTATCCGGATGTGCAGATGATTTTGCCCAGGCAGTTTGCCCCGAGCTCATAGCCAAGGCCAAAATCGTCATACTAAAAAGTGCTGATTTCAAATTTGTACCTATTCTTTATCTTGAAGTTTTATTGCTATAGGAAGTTTTAAATACATCATCCCATATTTGCTTCAATGGATGGGTCAAAGCTGGACAGATGGAATACACTGAACAAAGCGAATTTCATGCCATCCTTGCAAAAAATAGGGATTTCTTCCTGTTTTTAACTGAAAAAAGTTTATTTTTATTAATTATTTAAAACATTATGAATAACATAATATTTTCCATGAATCATTAATTAAATTTTTATCCTCAAAATTCTTACTGAAGTTCATTTCGCACAAAAATAACTCAACCCTGTTTCATCTTATTGCACTATTGTATACCTTTAGGTAAACAATAAATAAACACAAGTACTTGTATTATAAATAATTTATTTTAAAAAAATATTGTATATTTTATGTAAAAATTATGCACCATGATTAAACTTTATTCAATTTCCCTCTCATTTTTGGACTACTTTCTTATTCATTAAATATTTATTTATTGCTTTGACAAGGTTCTCACCTCCTTCTTTCTTCAGATTCTATACACAGACTTCTTAATTTTTCTTCAGTATCGCCCGATCAAATCAAACCCAATCCAATTAAATCAATATCTTTCAAATACTTAAAAATATAAAAATATAAAATTTTATAAGTTGGCATCCGCCTTGCTTAGATCAACCCAGCACTACTTCACATAACAAAAGGGTGAACTTTACGATGAAAATAAACAAACTAGTCGGATCTATGGGGGCTCCAACAGTTGGCAAAACAATACTTAAGTTAAGTACGCTTACCTTAAGTATGATGTGTTTGTCTTTGGCACATGCAGCCGATGAACCAGAAAACTCCGCTACGCAGCCGACCAAGGTGCAAAAAGTGACAGTAACGGGTTCATCTATTAAAGGTGTAGCCGCACAAAGCGCCTCACCAATCACGATTATTAAAGGTGAAGATCTGGTGAATCAGGGGGTAACCACTGTAGAAGAAGCATTGATGAAAGTCAGTGCCAACCAAGCAAGTTATGTCACAGCACAAAATGTCGGTGCCAGTAATACCAGTGGTTCAACAGCAAATTTACGTGGTCTTGGTTCGGATAAAACTTTAGTTTTAATTAATGGTCGCCGTGTTGCAAGCAGTGCATTTGGTACCGATTCAACCAACTTAAACAACATCCCTCTCGCATTGGTAGAGCGCATTGAAGTCTTACGTGACGGCGCATCTGCAGTCTATGGTGCAGATGCAGTGGGTGGTGTAATCAACTTTATTACGAAAAAGCAATATGAAGGCGTGGGCATTACTTTAGGTGGTCAAATTCCTGAAGAAAAAGGCGGCGAAAAAATTGACGTTTCGATTTTTGGGGGATATGGCGATCTAGATGAACAGGGTTTTAATGTCTACGGTGTGATCGATTACCGAAAACAAGATACGATTTGGGCAAAAGACCGTAAAGTCAGCCGCCGTGGTGGGGTACTTCCTGAATTAGGAATTGATGGCAGTTCAGCAAATGCTTTCCCTGCAAACTTCTACGATCCTAATGGTGGTCCATTGGATGAAGATGGTAATCCTGAAGGGATATTAGGCAACCCTTATGGCGATGACTGTTTAAATACCAAAGATACTGTACCTGAAGATGGCTTCTGTTATCTAAATACCCAAACTGTTATTGGTATTGTGCCTGAACAAGAAAATCTTTCTGCATTAGGTCGTGCAACCTTCAAACTATCAGACAACTTTAATGCAATTGGTGAATATATCTATGCACGTGATGAAGTAACCACTTCAATCGCGCCTGATGTTTATAGCCGTAGTGTGACCTTGCCTTATGCTAGTAAATATTATCCAGGTAAAGGCATTACCCCAGCATTTGATGGTTTGACGACTAACACCCTGCAACTGTATCTACGTTCACAAGGCGGCAACCGTGTTTCTAAGTCAATTAACGAATCGAACCGTATCTTTGCTGGGATCGAAGGTGAAGCATACGGTTGGGACATGAACGGGGGTATCACTTACACAAAAAGTGAGGCAACCGATAGTTTCGTAAGTGGGTATTTAAACCGTAGTCGAGTTCAGGCTGCACTTGATAATGGAACTTTGAACCCATTTGGACCACAAGCGCCAGAGGATCAAGGTCTTTGGAACACTTTTGATGTCAAAGGCGATACCAATCAGGCATCTTTAGATTCAACTACAATTGACTTTACCGTGAGTCGTCCAATCTACACACTTCCTGCAGGTGATGTTGGTTTTGCTTTCGGCGGTAGTTTCTCCAAACAAGACTGGGAAGCAACTGTAAATTCTGAAATTGTTGCTCAAGTTCCAGGTTCTGGTATTGATCCAAATAAACCAAAAAGCTCAGGCGATCGTGACATTAGCGCAGTATTCACTGAATTCCAAGTACCTTTATTGACCAACCTGGAATTACAGTTAGCTGCTCGTTATGATGACTATAGCGATTTTGGTGACACCTTTAATCCTAAAGTGGCCTTACGCTGGGAACCAGTTAAAGAACTCATGTTCCGTACTTCTTACAGTACCGGTTTCCGTGCACCAAGCTTATATGACGTCAATGCTCCTTCGGTCAGAACCTGGACTGGTGCAAGATATAACGACCCGATTCTTTGCCCGGGTGGTACACCAACTGAAACCAGATACCAAACTGAATGTAATACCCAGTTTATCCGTACACAAGGCGGCAATTCTGAACTAGGTCCAGAAGAGTCAACATCTTACATGGCTGGTTTTGTCTTTGAACCGATCAAAAACTTAGTTTTCACTGCCGATTACTACAATATCGAAATTGAAAACCTAATTGGAACGATTGGTGAATCATCAATTTTTGGTGATCCAGAAAAGTATGCTCAATACTTTGTTCGTAATGCAGAAGGGCGTATTGACCATATCTCAACTAACTTGATTAACTCCGGTGGCTTGAAAACCCAAGGTATTGATTTGAGTTTGAACTATCTTTCTCCAATGACGTCAACTGGCCGCTTCGGTTTCGGTATTGACGGTACTTATGTGATTCAAATGGATTACCAGGATGAACCAGGCGGTGAGTGGGAAGGTTATGTCGGTGTTTATGATGACCCAGCAGTGGTTCGCTGGAAACATGCTGCAAACGTGAACTGGTCTTATGAAAACTGGAGAATGGTGTTTGAACAACAGTTCGTTCGTGGTTATGAAGACTATTCAGAAGAACGCGATGTTGCTGACTACACCGTATACAACATTTCTGGCACTTACAAAGGATTTAAAAATCTGGAGCTAACTGCCGGTATTAAAAATATGTTCGATGCAGAACCACCTGCCTCTGACGTAATGGATAACTTCCAATACGGTTATGACCCACGTTATAGCGATCCAACAGGCCGCGCTTACTTCTTACGTGGTACCTATAAATTCTTTTAATTAATTACTTCGCAAACACTGCTGCCAAGCGGTGTTTGCGGTTTTCCCCGTTTAATTTTAGCCAAACAAAAAATAATGCAGCTACATCAGCTTTGAAATAAACCGTTATTTCTTGTTTGTCTTAAATTCCAGGAGTCATGATGAGCACAACGTTTGAAGACATAGAAAAAAGCTCCGCCAAAAAATTGACTGGAATTGGTGTCGTGATTTTCTTGCATATCCTGGTGGGCCTGGTGCTAATGGCAGGTATGGCAAAAGACATCATCAAACCGTCAGAAGAACCGGTTGAATTGATGATTATTCAGGATATTAAACCACCAGAACCTGAGCCACCTAAGGAAACCCCACCTGAGCCACCAAAAATAGTAGAGAAAGTGGCACAGGTTCCTGAGGTTAAACCGGTAGAAAAAGTGGTTCCGGTACAGAAAACACAGCCTACACCAACAGTCACTCAACCGGTTGCAGAACCAACGCCTGTAGCTGCAGCAACACCATCCCCAAGTCCGGTGGCTGCACCAGCTCCAGTTGGTGCAGCGGCGCCTGCTGCTCCACCGCAACCAACTGGCGTTACACGTGGCGTATCTCAAGGCGAAGCTGGCTGTAAGCGTCCAGATTATCCACGTGATGCATTAATGAATGAAGAGCAAGGTAATGTGCTGATCTCTGTCTTTGTGAATACCGACGGCAAAGTGAAAGAGGCCAAAGTAAAAAAATCCAGTGGCAGTCGTTCACTTGACCGTGCAGCGTCCAAGGCTTTCAGCTTATGTACCTTTAAACCTGCAATGAAAAATGGTGAACCACAAGAATCTTGGTACGACATTCCCTACGAATTTATCTTGGACTGATCCAGACAACAGATTAAAAACAAAATGAGGAGATTCATTATGAAAAACACACGACACACTTTAAAAAATATCACTGCTGCAAGTGTCATTGCGGCAAGTACTTTACTCCCTTTGCAAACCGTATTTGCTGAAGAATCCCCTACACCTGCAACGACAGTCACTGAAACTGCAGAAACCACACCAGCGACTGTCGCTGAGCCTACACCGCCAGCACCTGCTGCAGCTGAAAAACCTGCCAGCAACCCTTATGGTCTGGAAGCCATGTGGAAAGAAGGTGACATGGTGTCTAAAGTGACCCTGTTCATTCTGATCATCATGTCGATCGGTACCTGGTACATCATGATCACCAAGTGCTTGCAACAAGGCAAGATTCGCAAACAAGCCAAAGAAGCAGAGCATCAGTTCTGGGAATCTTCTTCTCTGGATAATGCAGCGCAAAATCTGGATGAAGCCAGCGTATATCGTTTTATCGCTGAAAAAGGCATCAAGTCAACCAAAAACCATGGCGGTACTTTACTAGAACGTATCGACTTTAATACCTGGGTTACGATTTCTATTTCACGCGCAGTCGACAAGATTCAAAGCCATCTGAGTGGTGGTCTGGCCTTCCTTGCAACTGTAGGTTCTACTGCACCTTTCGTAGGTCTATTTGGTACCGTTTGGGGCATTTACCATGCCTTGACTGCAATTGGTATTTCCGGTCAGGCATCAATCGATAAAGTTGCTGGTCCGGTCGGTGAAGCACTGATCATGACTGCAATCGGTCTGGCTGTGGCAGTTCCGGCAGTACTTGGTTACAACTGGTTAACTCGCCGTAATAAAGCTGTAATGGAAGAAGTTCGTACCTTCGGATCTGATCTGCATGCTGTACTACTGAGCGGCGAAATCAGCTCAAACAATCCTGTTCACCGCGACACAAAATAAAAATGGGGGGTCAACCATGGGAATGATGGTCAATTCAAACGACAGCGATGATGAGGTCATTGGTACCATTAATACCACACCTCTGGTTGATGTGATGCTGGTACTGCTGATTATTTTTCTGATTACAGTACCGGTTGCAATTCATACCGTACCGGTCGATCTGCCTGAAGAACGTAATGTCCCGTATGAAACCAAGCCGGAAAATATCCAGCTGGCAGTCAATAAAAATGGCGATATTTTCTGGAATGAATCCTATATTCCGGACAAGGCAATTTTATTGACCCGTTTACAGGCAGAAGCCCAGAAACGTCCTCAGCCTGAAGTGCATATTCGCGGTGACCAAAGAACAGCTTTTGAAGCGATTGATCAGGTCATTAGTACTACCCAGCAAGCAGGTATTGGCAAGATTGCATTTGTCACGACCCCGCCCGCTTCACCTTAAGATTGAGGGAGAATCTAGTTA
The DNA here is from genome assembly GCF_013417275.1 of Acinetobacter sp. YH16038. NCBI lineage: Bacteria > Pseudomonadati > Pseudomonadota > Gammaproteobacteria > Moraxellales > Moraxellaceae > Acinetobacter > Acinetobacter sp. YH16038. Next base: position 36,726 of record NZ_VPEG01000025.1, read on the forward strand.
TGGGAATGAATGTTGGCTCAAATCAGGATGATGATGTAATGCTGGACGTCAACATGACACCATTGATTGATGTCATGCTGGTCTTGCTGATTATGTTTATTATCACTATTCCATTGCCGAATAATTCGATTAATATCAACCTGCCAAATGGCACACCACCACCGACTGAGGAAAAACCGCCAGAGATTGTGAATTTGCGTCTGGATGCTCAAGGCCAGATCTTCTGGAATGATCAGCCGGTGGCCAATGCTCAAGCGCTGGAAGCCTTATTCAAGACCGTGGCGCAAAAAGCCGATCAGGATCAGATTAAAATCAAGGCTGATCGTGCGACTGAATACAAGCATATCGCGATGGTGATGGCTGCGGCTCAGCGTCTGGAAGTGAAAAAAATCGGAATTGTCAGCAACAATAATTCTTAAATCTACAAAATCAAAAAACCCAGCATCTGCTGGGTTTTTTATTATTCAATATCTTACATTTGCGACTGGATATAGTTTTGCAGACCAATCAGCTCGATCAAACGTAACTGTTTTTCTAACCAGTAAGTATGGTCTTCTTCAGTATCTGACATTTGCTGGCGCAGCATGTCACGGGTCACATAATCGCCCTTCTCTTCACAAAGTTTTACCCCTTGAGCCAGCTTTTCACGGACATGATACTCAAGCTTCAGGTCAGCTTTCAGGCAGGTCACCACATCTTCACCAACTTCGATGTCATCACGCTGCATATTTGGCGTACCTTCAAGAAAAAGGACACGACGGATCAGGGCATCTGCATGCTGTGCTTCTTCCTGCATTTCATGGTCGATGCGTTCAAAGATTTTCGTCAGACCCCAATCTTCATACATACGAGAGTGAATCAGGTATTGATCACGAGCAGCCAGTTCGCCACCGATCAGCATATTTAAATAATCTACGACTTCTGGATTACCGCGCATTTGAATTACTCCCTGCTTTTATCATCTTATTATGGAGAAAAGATGTTTGATTTGCAAAAGCAAAATTATGGTAAATGTCTGATTTTTATATAATTAAAATGAGAAGCACTTGCATTTACGCTCTCTGTTCGGCCAAATCCCATTTATAAAACAACATCTTGCATTTTTCGTTCCGTTTTTATTCAATCCAGCAAGCTGGAATATTCAAACGTTAATTTTTGTAAATATTAATAAGCACTTATCTTGTTGCTTATTTTTATCTTGGACTCACCTGTTTGGCCTGATTCATGCATAATTGTGCCTACGATGAAAGAAGTCAAAACAACAACGGTTTAAATATGACATTACAACATAGCACAGCACCTGTCCTGGTCACCGGCGCATCTGGCTATATCGCCAGTTGGGTGATCCAGAAACTTTTAAAACAGGGTTATACCGTACATGCCACTGTACGCGATCTGAATAAAACCCAGAGTTATACGCACCTTGAACAAATTGCAAACAGCAGCCCGGGGACCTTAAAGTTGTTTGAAGCTAACCTGCTCAAGCCCGGTTCTTTTGATGCGGCCATGGAAGGGTGTGAAATTGTCTTTCATATGGCCTCGCCTTTTGTGGTCACCAATTATAAGGATGCGCTCAAAGACATTATTGAACCGGCAATTCTGGGTACGCAAAATGTGCTGAATAGCGTCAATAAAACTGAATCTGTCAAACGTGTGATTGTCACCTCAAGTATTGCCTCAACGTATGGCGATGCGATTGATATTTTGCAAACCGAGCATACCAGTTTTGATGAATCTCACTGGAATACCACCAGTTCAGAAACCCATCAGCCTTATCCATATTCCAAAGTCATGGCAGAACGCAAAGCTTGGGAAATGGCGGAAGCACAGGATCGCTGGGACCTGATCTGTATCAATCCGGCACTGGTCTTTGGGGAATCCTTAACGCCTAATACTCAATCAGGCAGTGTGGAAGTTCTGCAACAGTTTGCCAATGGCATGACCTTGCTGGGTGTTCCACCAATGTGGAATGGTGTGGTGGATGTTCAAGATGTTGCGGAAGCCCATATCCGTGCTGCATTTAATCCGGAAGCGCATGGCCGTTATATTATCTGTAGTGAGACTTTGAGCCTGCTGGAAATGGGTAAAATCCTGCGTGAAGCGTTTGGTCCTAAATTCCCGTTTCCACGCAACCAGTTGCCAAAAACGGCTTTCAAGATTTTTGGTCCTCTGGCCGGCTTTAGCCGTAAATTTGTTGAACTCAATATGGGTTATCCAATTTTCTTTAATGCACAAAAAAGTAAGGATGAACTCGGTCTGGAATATCGTCCAGTAAAAGAAAGCTTGGTCGAACATTTCCAGCAATTGCTGGATGATGGTGTGGTGAAGAAATATATTCCTTAATTGTACGAGCTCAAACCTGATCTGACAGTGACCGATTTTTTATGGTGTCTGTCAGATTAAATTTGAGCTACTACACCGACTTATGCGCCCACAAGCTCACTATTCCTGCCTAAAAACAAGCTAAGCAGAAGTCCAACGCGCATTTTTCCACGCTTGCTGTTGCTTTGTATCTAGAAAAGTCCAAGCCACAAAACGACTCTCTTTTTGCCCCTGCGTCATTTTAATAGTTTTTACATCCACTGCACCGCACTTACGCAAGGTATTTAACAGCATAGGCAATGTGGTTTTCTTAGAAACCAGTGTACTAAACCAAAGACATTGCTCAGCAAACTGTGTGCTCTCTTGTACCATTTGGCAAACAAAGCGTTCTTCTCCACCGTCACACCACAGCTCGTTCTTTTGTCCGCCAAAGTTTAACACCACCTTAGAGCGATCAACCGGTTTGCCAAGTTTGCGTAATTTTTGCGTTGCTGTGGCATTTGCCTCATCTTGCGAAGCATGAAATGGTGGGTTACACAGGGTCAAATCAAAACGATCTGAAGGTTTAATCACACCTTTGAAGATATTGCTGGGTGTCTTCTGCAATCGAATCTGAATCCCCTTCCTGAGATTCGGATTTGCCTCCACGATAAATTGAGCGCTTTTAACCGATGCCGAATGAATGTCTGAGCCGACAAATTTCCAACCATAACTACGATGCCCAATGATCGGATAAATACAGTTCGCCCCTACCCCAATATCTAATACGTGAACGGCGTGTCCTGTTGGAATCTGACCGTTATTATTGAGACTTAACAGGTCAGCCAAATAGTGAATATAGTCGGCTCTACCCGGAATCGGTGGGCAAAGATAATCTTGAGGAATATCCCAACATTGAATGCCGTAAAAATGCTTGAGCAATGCTTTATTGAGCATTTTCACAGCCAGTGGATCAGAAAAGTTGACTGAAAGATCGTTATATTGATTCGGGCTGACAAAAGGCGCAAGTTCCGGACAAGTCTTGATCAGCTGAGGAAAATCATAACGACTGCGATGCAGATTTCGTGCATGTAATTGCGATTTTTGTTGCGGAAAAGATTTCTTTGCTTGCGCCATGTGTATGCCAATCATCAACGGGAGAATAGAATCAATAAGGCAGGATCTATACCTGCAAATGAATCTATTGTACGTGAATTCAACTTACATTGCCGAACCCTTCCTTGTATTTGTCTATCCTCCCCTCTCATTCACCTATAGTTTTGAATTAGCAATAAAAAAGACACCTTAAGATTCATCATCCTGGGTGTCTTTTTTATTTGAGTCATTGTTTAGAACTGATTATTATTCGATTTGCCCATGCTCTTTCATCAAAGCAATAAATTGCGCTTCATTGATCACGGGCACACCGAGTTTTTTTGCTTTATCGAGCTTAGAACCCGCTTTTTCACCCGCCACCACACATTTGGTCTTGCTAGAGACACTGCCACTGACCCGTGCACCTAAGGCTTGCAACAGTTGTGTTGCTTCATCACGTCCCATAGAGCTTAAAGTACCCGTCACCACCCAGCTTTCACCATTCAGTGGTTGGCGCGTTGGTGCAATTGGCGCATCCCAATGAATACCGGCAGCCAACAAGCGATCCAATACTTCCAGATTATGCGGTGCCTGGAAGAAATCAACAATCCACTCTGCGGTAATATCACCAACATCCGGTGTTTTCTTCAAAGCATCTACATCAGCACTACGTAAAGCGTCGAGAGTCTGGAAAGTATTGGCCAGCATACGTGCTGTCGTTTCACCTACGCCACGAATCCCGAGCGCATAAATAAACGCTGCCAATGTAGTTTTCTTGCTGTTCTCAATCGAATCAATGAGATTTTGAACGGACTTTTCACCCATTTTTTCGATTTGCAGTAATTGCTCACGATGCTCATGCAAGTGATAAATATCCGAGACATCTTTTAAAAGATTGAGATGTAACAGTGACTCCACCCAGCGATCGCCCAAACCTTCGATATCCATGGCCTTACGTGAAACAAAGTGACGGATGGTCTCAATGCGCTGCGCTGCACAATACAGTTCACCTGAACAACGTGCCAAGGCCTCACCTTCCGGCATAACGACTGGAGAACCGCACACCGGACAATTCTCAGGTAAATGCACTTCTACCGCATTGGCAGGACGGAATTCTGGCCAGACTTTTTCTACCTTAGGAATCACGTCACCACTACGATAGACACTGACGGTATCCCCAATTCTTACATCCAGACGGTGAATTTCACCAATATTATGCAGGGTCACATTGGAAACCGTCACACCGCCCACTGCAACCGGATTCAACCGTGCTACAGGCGTTAGAGTCCCGGTACGACCCACTTGCCAGTCAATATTTTCAACAGTGGTCAATGCAGCCACTGCTGGGAATTTATAAGCCGTTGCCCAACGTGGTTCACGGCTCAAGAAACCCAGTTTTTGTTGCTGTTTAAGGTCATTGACCTTAATGACCATACCATCGATTTCGACACTAAGCTTTGAACGTTCTTCAATGATCTGCTCGTAAACTTTTTGCACTTCCTGGATGCTACTGCAGATAAAATGACGCTCACCAACAGCAAAGCCAAACTGCTGTAGCCATTCCAGACTGGCTGACATCGTGGTTTGACCATGATGCGGTACACACTGGGCAATCCCATAGGCATAGAAAGCCAAAGGTCGAGAAGCTGCAATATTCGGATCAAGCTGGCGTAAACTGCCAGCCGCGGCATTACGTGGATTGGCAAAAGTTTTTTCACCTTTCGCAGCATTGGCTGCATTCAGGCGTTCAAAGCCAGATTTCGGCATCAGCACTTCGCCACGTACTTCCAATAGTTCTGGAATAACGCCATTCACTGGAGACAGGAATTTCGGCAGGTTACGGATGGTTTTGACATTCTGGGTAATATCTTCGCCAGTTTCCCCATCACCACGGGTAACACCACGAACCAGTACGCCATGTTCATACCAGAGGGAAATTGCCAGACCGTCAAATTTCAGCTCAACATCGTATTCAATCTCTTGATTGGGTAAACGCTCTTCAATACGGCGTGCGAAAGCAAACAGATCATCCTGATTAAACACGTTGCCTAAAGACAGCATTGGCACCGCATGCGTTACGGTCAGAAATTTGGAAAGTGCCTGACCGCCTACTTTAACTGTCGGTGTGTCTGGCTGTTGTAAATGTGGATATTGTTCTTCTAAAGCTTTGAGCTGATGAAAGAGCTGATCATATTCACTGTCTTCAATCGTAGGTTGATCCATCACATAATAAGCATGATTATGCTTGGCAATCAGTTGAATCAATTGACGCATTTGCGCAATGACAGTGGCATCTTGGGTCATAATTTCACCATAAAAAAGGGCGGAAAATCCGCCCTATACAATATTCAGCTTTTCGCTATTATAAAAATCGGATTCTGCAGATTCAATATTGGAATATTAAACTTCTGCAGTCTGTCCAGCACGATAATCAATCGCCTGATGACGCCAGAATTCACGTAATTGTGGGGTCATTTCCTGCTGGTTCTGATCATAAACCAGACCATCCACTTCACGCGCAATCAGACGAGAAATGCTGTCCATGGTATCGAAGGCATTCTGCACATCGCTATGCGGTAAAGCCAGGAAGAACGCCAGACCTTTCACTTCTTCAGTCGACAGAGTTTCTAGGTCAAAACCTTCCATACCGGTATCTGCCATACGTAATACCGAAAATAGCAATTTTGAGCCATCTTCACTATAGCGATGAAAACATGCCAGCTCACCATAACGCAGGCCATATTTCAGTAAAACTTTTAAGGTTTTTTCACCTGAAAGAGCACGGCCTTGTGGATAAACATGCAATGAAATAATCGTTTCAGCATTAGCCAGCGAACATTCTTCATCCACAATTTTTTGCTCATGGAGATGTGCATCGAGAATACTGCTTTCATCATTAAAGTCAGAAATTTCAGCTTTTTCAATATTACTATTCAGGCTAAATTCAGCGGCTTTGGGCTCTTTTTCTTCTTCTGCTACTTCTACTGTTTCAGGCTTGTTTTCTTGTTCAGCTGACGTAGTGTTTTCTTCTGTTTTGGCTGCTTCCTCTGCAACCACCTGTGTATCGAGCGGACTTGCTGCTTTGGTTTCTGGCTGGGCGGTTTCAGTCAAAGTTGGCTCTACTTTGACTGCTTCTTTTTGTTCTGTCTCAGGTGCAATGTTGTCTACCACTTCTTCATTCAGACTCGGTTCAACACGTGCAGCTGCCGGACTTTCGGTTTTAGACAGTTGAGATCGTACATGCCTTGGAATAACCGGAGTCTGGCTGTCAGGATCAATATGAAGATCCGCATCCAGTGACGGTACAGCCTCCGCAGGTTTTTTCAAGATCAGTCTTATGCCGAATAGCATAATCACAATTGCAATAACAATCCCGATAATTGTGGTGATTTCCATGTTATACCTCCGCAGCTAAGCCGTATTCTTTTGCCTGTTCCAAATTTACTGTCACTAATTTTGAGGTTCCCGGTTCAGGCATGGTTACACCTAAAAGATCAGTCGCCATCATCATTGCAAGTTTGTTATGGGTAATATAAATAAATTGCACTTGTTCAGAAAGCTCTTTGACTAAATTACAAAAACGTCCCACATTGGCATCGTCCAGCGGTGCATCCACTTCATCCAGTACACAGAACGGCGCCGGATTTAGGCGGAAAATTGCAAAGACCAGTGCTAATGCAGTTAAAGCCTTTTCACCACCAGAAAGCAGTGCCAGTGAGCTGTTACGCTTGCCTGGTGGGCGTGCCATCAGTTTTACACCCGATTGCCATCCATCTTCAAGACTTAAACTCGCCTCACCACCCTCAAATACTTTCGGGAACAGGTTTTGCAGCTCGGCATTGACCTGATCGAAAGTATTCATAAACAGCTTGCGGGTTTCCTGATCAATACTTTTCATTGCTGCCTGCAGCTGTTCAACGGTATTTTCCAGGTCCTGAATCTGATGGCTGAGTTCGCCATAGCGTTTCGAAACTTCTTCATACTCTTCAGAAGCTGCCAGATTCACCGCACCCAGTTTATCGAATTGAGCCTGTGCTTTTTCCAGTTTAGCCTGATGTACTTTTACATCAATATTTAGCCCTGAAATTACTTCACTATTCAACTCTTTCAGCTGCTCTGAATAATGCTGTAAATCGGATTTTGCTGCCTGCCAGGCCAGACGTTTGGCTTCAAGTTCAGTACGCAATTGTTCATCTTGCTGCTGGAAAGTATGGCGCTGCTCAGTCAGGTGCTGCTGCTTGCTCTGGATCTGGTTCAGCTCGATCTGCCAGTCTGCCCAGGTTTTTTGCAGTTTTTCCGTGATCAGTGCCTGTTCATTGAACTGGCTCTGTAAAGCAGGCAATTCCAGCTGTACCGGATCGACAAACTTTTTAGCCTGTTCAATCTGCGCAATAATCTGCTGATATTGTTCTTTTAAAAACAGCTGATCTTTTTCCAGCAGTTCAGCCTGTTGCTGACTTTGTACCGTTTGACGGCGCAGTAATTCTAATTCCTGCTGCGCCTGCTGAGTGACTTGCTGTGAGTCTTCCAACTGGGCATTGAGTTCTTCCAGCTGGAATTGCAAGGTCTTGTAATTGGGCAGTGCCTGTTCCAGTTTCAGATTCAATGCATGCAGATCAATTTCCAGATCGTCTTTCTGCATCGCATCTTCTTCCAGCTGCTCATCCAGTTGCTGTAACTGGTTCTGTAATTGCTGTTTCTGTACCGCAAAGGCCTGCGTCGCACTCTGAACTTTGGCAATGTTCAGATCAAGCTGTTGCAACTGCTTTTGTGCCTGCTTCTGCTGCTCATTAATGCTTTGAATCTGACTTTGCAAAGCTTTTACTTGAGCAGTGAGTTCAGGAAGCTGTTGCTCTAGATCTGCGAATTTTGGTTCAAGCTGAGTCAGTTGCTGCTCGATTTCATCCAGACGGATACGATGACTCAATGCCCCTTGTCCCGCCTGACTGGCTTCATCATAGTCCAGTGCAATCATCCAGTCGGGGCCGACATGATAGCCATCCAGACTTAAGATCGACTGGCCTGTTCTCAGCTGAGTTTGTAAACCAAGTGCCTGTTTAAAGTTCTCAGCTACGGCCACCTGTTGCCAGAGCGAATATTGAGGCGCTTCAATCCAGTCTGCTAAACAAGGGAGCCCATCAAGCTGAATATTATCCTGTGTCGTCTGAGCTTTGAGCTGGCGTGCACTATTTTCCAAAAAATGCTCAGTTTCTTCTAATACTTGTGCAGAAAGCCATTTCGCCAGGAACTTTTCAATCAAGCTGGCATAAGCTTTGGCCTGTGGATTCAGCTTCAGCACTTGCATTAACTGCACCGCATCCGCTTTGGCGTTTGGATTGGCTTTGGTCAGTAACTGGCTCAGGTTTTTGCGTTCTGAATGCAGTACCTGAATTTCTGATTTCAGCTGCATGAGCATTTGCTGCTGACTTGCCTGTTCTGCCTGTAGCTGCTCAAGCTCAGTTTTCAGTGTTTTGAGCTGAGCCTCAAAGCCAGTGATTTGCTGTTCAGTTTCAGCTTTATCAGCCTGATACTGTTCCAGCTCATCTTGCTGCGCCTGCTGCTGAATTTGTGCTGCCTGCTGTTGCAAGGTTTCTTTTTGCTGTTCAATCCGGACAATATTTTTAACCAGCTGTTCACTTTGCGCCAGCATTTGCTGTTTACGTTGTTGCTGTTGCTCAACTTGGGTTTTAATTTGAGCAAACTGGGCAGCAATCGTACCTTGCTGGGATTTTAGATCAGTCAGGCCCTGGTTTTGTTCCTGACTTTGACCTTCCTGCTGCTGCAATTGTGCGGTCTGATCTTCGAGTTGCTGATGCAGGGTGTCCAGTTGCAATTCAATCAGCTGTAAACGTTCTTTGGTTTGTGCTTTTTGTTCTTCCAGCTTCACCAGACTGCTTGAGTTCTGCTGCAATAAGGACTGCTTTTGCTGCAAAGTCATTTCCAGTTCGCTGAGCTTTTTCTCAGCCTGTTGCCATTCAGTTTGTAATGGCGTGGACTGTTGAATCAGGCGCTGGAACAGTTCACTGGTGGCTCCCAGATCATGTTCAACGGTGGTCAATTCAGAACGTACCAGCTTAAAATTCTCGCCCAGCGTATTCATCTGCACAGTATATTCTTCTTGCAGACGCTGGCTCTGCTCACACTGGAACGACAGGATTTCAATCTTGATGGTACGGATCTGGCCTTCCAGTTCCTTATATTGAATGGCAGTTTCTGACTGGCGTTTCAAGGTTTTAAGCTGAGACTTGAGTTCAGAGGCAATATCTTCCAGACGCGACAGGTTCTGCGTAGTGTGATCCAGATGCAGCATGGTCTCGCGGCGACGTGCCTGATAACGGGAAACCCCGGCAGCTTCTTCAATAAAAACCCGCATTTCTTCCGGCTTGGCATCCACCAGACGGTTAATCATGCCCTGTTCAATAATCGCATAAGAACGCGGCCCCAGACCGGTCCCCAGGAAAATATCGGTAATATCACGACGTCGGCATTTGGTGCCATTCAGGAAATATTCAGACTTGCCATCACGGTTGACCTGACGACGCACTGCCAGCTCATTATAGGCATTATACGCACCGCCCAGCTTGCCATAGGTATTATCAAAGCGCAGTTCTACACTGGCGATGCCCACCGGTTTACGCTTGGCTGTTCCGGTAAAAATCACATCCTGCATGCTGCCACCACGCAGTTGGCGCGCACTGGATTCACCCATTACCCAGCGTATGGCATCAATCACATTTGATTTACCACAACCATTGGGTCCCACCACTGCAGTCCGGTTATCCTTGAAGTGTAAGGTGGTACTGTCAGCAAAAGATTTGAAGCCTGAAAGTTTTAAACTGCTTAAACGCATAGTGTCCTGATTTAACGTCGTGAGCGTCTGGCCCACGCGAGTTCAATTTGTTTCATCCGTGTCAGAGATTCCAACACAAGGTTGCGCAAGTGTCGACAAAAATCTTCCATAAATAACGTTGCCTGATGGGATTTACGAATTAAAATCGCTTCCGTCACCAGTTTAAATAATTCAAAGGATTCCTGTAGCTCACGTCTTGAAATATTCAGGGTCAGAAAATAGCTACGGCGTAAAGATGGCAGCAGTTCCTGATAGTAGCGCATCAGGTAAAGATTACCGACCATCTCCTGTTGCTGGGCCATTCCCTGAAAGATCAAATCATAAAACTTTTCGATATGGCCTTGGCGGGTTTCGGCTTCTAATTGTTCTAATAATAGCTGAATGCGCTCTGCCTCATGACTGCGCCAGGTCTCTGCCATGCGATGTACCATCTGCCCCAGCAATAAAGAGGTCAGGTCAAACAGGGCACGAACCTGCATGGCCGACATTTCCGAAACAATGGCGCCACGACGCGGGAAGATTTCAATCAGCTGGGTACGTTCAAGCAAGAGCAAGGCTTCACGGACTGATCCCCGACTGACGTCAAGTTCCGATGCAATTCTGAGTTCCTGGATGCGTTCGCCTTCAACCAGTTCACCCCGGATAATCTGTTCACTGATATGCTTGGCAATCTGTTCAGACAAACTGTGTGCTTCTTGTTGTTGCATACTGTTCCTGTCTTATTTTTATTGATGCAAATACAGTCATTCTGGATGACTTTTCAGTTATTAAACGGCTTTTTTGCAGAAAATACTTTGACATTGTCAGACAATCTTGTGTCTATACAGCCAACCCAGTCAAAGAAAAAGGAGAATAGTGACCTATTCTCCTCAAAAAATTTAGCTGATAAAAAATGAGTAGTTCAGGCAGTAAAGCCTTGATAGATAAAATACAGACCAACTGTAGTCAATAAGGCCGCAAAACATTTTTTTAATAGAACTGGTGATAATAAATGCGCCACTTTTGCACCAAATTTTGCAGTGATAAAACTCATCACACTAATACCAATAAACGCATAAATATGAATATAACCCATCGTATTTGGCACTTCGACTTCAGCTTTCTGACCAAACCAGATGAAACCTAAGGCACCAGCCACTGCGATCGGCAAACCGCAGGCAGCAGAAGTGGCTACTGCTTTCTGGATGACGACACCACAACGATTCAGGAAAGGCACAGTCAAACTGCCGCCACCAATCCCGAATATGGCCGATGCCACGCCAATGCCACCACCCGCTGCCAACTGTAATGCGGCTGAAGGCAATTTCTGATTCGGATCAACCTGATAATGCGCGCCTCTAAACATTCTGAATGCAATCCAGACTGCAAAGAAGCCAATCAGCAATTGCAGGCCTTGGCCCGATAAATAATCTGCAATTCCAGCTCCCAAAAATGAGCCAATGACCAGGCCGGGTGCCAGATTACGCACTACATCCCATAACACTGCCCCTCTCTGATGATGTGCCATCACCGAACTGATTGAGGTCACAATAATTGTGGCCAGAGAAGTTCCGACTGCCATATGCATAATCACGCTTGGATCGTACTGGAGCTGGGTAAAAACAATGTACAGAATTGGCACGATAATCAGACCACCACCAACGCCAAACAAGCCTGCGGCAAATCCTGCAATTGCACCAATCAATAAATATATGATTAACTCCATAACGACATTTACCACGTTTAGATTCAAATGGATGTAGAAACTCGCGAACTGCAGCAACGTTTAAGTCAAGCAGGCCAACTCCCTGAAGTATTGCTGATCAAGCCGATCACCACATCGACCAATGACGATGTCCGGGAACTGGCAACCAAAGGGGTACAACAGGTACTAGTGTGTAGCCGCGTGCAAACCCAGGGACGTGGACAGCGTCAACGTCAGTGGATTTCTCCTGAGGGGAACATCTATTTAAGCACATTGCTGCATACACAAAAAGTAATCGATGGTCGCCTGGCACTGGAAATTGCATTAAATATCCTGCAAATGCCAAGCCTAAAAGGACTGGACTTGCAGGTGAAATGGCCCAATGACCTGTACAGCCTGCAGGGGAAATGGGGTGGCATTCTGATTGAACCGATTTCGACTCAACAGGTGGTGGTTGGTGTCGGGATCAATATCAGCCCACTCATGGAAAGCATTCCAGACCAGCAGGTCACCTCTCTGACTGAATTGGGACTACAGCATGCTTCACGTGTAGATCTGATTGCCGAGTTGTATCTCGCCATTCAGCAAGCGGGTGAATGGTTTAATTACGGCAGTCAGAATCTGCCGGCACGGTTTAACCAATATGCTGCATTTTTCCAGCAAACAGTTGAATTTACCGATATTCAAGGCCAATATTTCGGAACTTTCCTCGGCATTCAGGACGATGGTGCGGTCATTATCGAAACGGATGCAGGTACACAGACATTTTATCAGGGGCAACTCCGTCTTAAAAACGGCGGCTGAACAGGCATCATTCAATGAAAAAATTATGGTTGGATATCGGCAATACACGGCTCAAGTACTGGATTACGGAGCAGAACCAGATCATTGAACATGCTGCGGAAATGCATTTGCAATCTCCTGCCGACTTACTTTTAGGACTGATTCAGCACTTTAAAAGTTTGGGTCTGCATCAGGTCGGAATTTCTTCAGTATTGGACAAAGCGAATAATGTCCGTATTCAATCGATTCTGACCTGCCTGAACATTCCTGTAGTTTTTGCCAGGGTACAGGCACGCTATGCCGGTCTGATTTGTGGCTATGACGATCCTTCCCAGCTTGGGATCGATCGCTGGTTGCAGGTGCTGGCCGTTGCCAAGTCAACTCAGCAAAATTACTGTGTGATTAGCTGTGGGACTGCCCTGACCATTGATCTTGCCCAAGGTCAGAAACATCTCGGTGGTTATATCCTGCCGAATCTGTATTTACAGCGCGATTCCCTGATCCAGAATACCAAAGGCATTAAAATCCCGGATGCGGCTTTCGATGAACTCAGTCCTGGGCGCAATACCATTGATGCCGTGCATCATGGCATTTTATTCGGTCTGCTCAGCACCATTGAAAAAGTACTGCAAGATTTTCCGGCGCAGCTGATCCTGACTGGTGGAGATGCTGCGCTGTTTGCCCAGCATCTCGAACGGTTTCAGCCTGTGATTGAACCCGATTTATTGCTTAAAGGCCTGCAGCATTTTGCAGATCATTTGCCAGACACAGTTTAAGCAGCTCGAGTAACTTTGAAAAATCTGCATAGCCATCCAGCTTGTTAAAATGCCCTGCATTTTTGATTTCAAAAATCTGTGCATTCAGGCTATGGCCCAAACGCAGTGAAATCGGTGCAGGTATATAAGGATCATTGCTGGAAAGCAGCATTACAAAGCGTTTGGCACCATGTGATAGATTGTTCAGATCTAGCTTTACTGCCTGCACCATTTTATTCAGTTCCGACCAGGCCACCAGTGGTGTATCAAAAGCTGCGACTAACATGAGCCCGCCAATTTTCAATTGCGTACGGCTATAGTGTTCTTCGAGAAAATTTAGAGCACTTAAGCCACCCAAGCCATGCGCAACAATAAAACTATGCTCATCCAGATGTGGAATCTGCAGTTTCAGGTTGTGCTGCCATTCTTCCAGATCGGGTTGAAAAGGATTGGCCAGCATGATCCGTTTGGCCTCGAACCCGGCGTCTTTGATCTGCCGGCTTAACCACGGATACCAGTGGTCATTTGAGGTCGCCTGATAGTCAGGCACGATATAGACTTTCTTCGTTATATTTTTCATAGCATTGTACTTATTATATTGAGAGCAAAATGCTCCGACAAAAATTAAGTTTTTAATTATTTATTAGCGGATGAAATTCAATATTCCTTATTTAATTTCATCCTGTCATCATTGAACCGATCTGTTCATCATCCTCCCTATTCAGTGGAAGATTGGATCAGATAAGGCTGAATCACTCGCCAGACTTCCGGCAGTTCAGTACAACCCTGCGAATTAATGAAATGCCCTTGATGTTCGGCACAGACTACGATTGCATCCAGACTTTCCGCTTGCTCCAGACTGAAGTCAGGCTGAACCCGATCATCACCTTCCGAATAAATCACTACACGTTCATCAATCTGACGTTTTAGTAAATCAAAATCTACTTCAGCAGCGTCAATGAACGGATTAACTTCTTCCAGACGTCCCAGTCGGCCATTGAAACCGGCCACTAATACCAGTTGTTTGATTCTCTGATTTTTTAATTCGCGACTTAAATAATGTAATGCAGCCAGACATCCCAGACTATGCGCAATAAAAATACTGTTTTCGTCAATCCCGTCAATCTGTTCACGCATTTGCTGTTCCCAGACCTCCAGTTTTGGCGTAGTTGACGGGTCAAGTCTGAGTACTTTCAAGCTGACATGTTCCTGCTGGGCTTTTTCCTGAATCCATGGAAACCAGTTTTCTTCAGGACTTGCGGTATAGCCATGCACCACAATCACTTGAGTCATTAGAAACATCCTTCTATATTATTTTATTTCGAATATTTTCGAGTCTGCCTGATTTTTATGGAAATTTGGGTAAGCAAATGTTGTTTTGTTTAAACTGGATATAAAAGAAAATACAGACAATAAAAAAGGCGCTATATGCCATTGCTGTCCCACAATTTTTCACAAGAGGAAGCTCATTTGAGCTTCCTCTTGTTTTATGGGTATTTTATCGGGTGAAAATAAAGCTTTTAAAGTTCTTCTTTCAAACAAATTCACTTGAATTATTC